>NZ_JBFUIR010000054.1:0-32257 GCF_056401755.1 Pseudomonas sp. P4_D7
ATACCGCTATCGCGAGCAGGCTCACTCCTACAAGGATTGTTGCTCAGCCGCGCGGGTGGTGTTTGGCGTGCAGATCCTGCAATCGAGCGCGGGCGACGTGGGTGTAGATCTGTGTAGTAGAGAGGTCGCTGTGGCCGAGCAACATCTGCACCACGCGCAAATCCGCGCCATGGTTGAGCAAGTGCGTGGCAAACGCATGGCGCAAGGTGTGCGGCGACAGCGACTTGCCGATCCCGGCAACCTTGGCCTGGTGCTTGATCCGGTGCCAGAAGGTCTGACGGGTCATCTGCTCGCCACGCTGACTGGGAAACAGCACATCGCTGGGGCGGCCACCGAGCAATTCGCTACGACCGTCACGCATATAGCGCTCGACCCAGACGATCGCCTCTTCGCCCATGGGCACCAGCCGTTCCTTGCTGCCCTTGCCCATCACCCGCAACACACCTTGACGCAGGTTGACCTGTTCCAGCGTCAGGCTGACCAGTTCTGTCACGCGCAAACCACAGGCATACAACACTTCGAGCATGGCGCGGTCTCGCTGACCGATGGCTTCGCTCAGGTCCGGCGCTTTGAGCAACGCCTCGACGTCGGCTTCCGACAGCGATTTGGGCAGAGGCCTACCGAGTTGCGGCATGTCGACGCGCAATGTCGGGTCGACGCTGATCATCTTTTCCCGCAGCAAATAGCGATAAAAGCCACGCACCCCGGAAAGAAATCTGGCAGTGGAGCGCGGTTTGTAGTTCTGCTCCAGACGCCAGGCCAAGTGATCAAGGATCAGCTCACGGCCGGCATTGATCAGTTCCAGGTTTTTCTCCTGCAACCAGCCATTGAACAGCGCCAGATCACTGCGATAAGCGCCACGGGTGTTATCGGACAGGCCTTTCTCCAGCCATAAAGCGTCGAGGAATTGATCAATCAGTGGATGGTCGATGGCAGGCATGGGCGCTCAAGTCACACAGCCTCAAGACTGTGCGCAAATGTAGAGTGAACTGTAGGAATGGGCGCTAGTCTTTCATAGCCCGCTAATTCAAGGAACAGGGAGCATCAATGAACGAGCAGCAAATACTCTTGGCATTTGGCGGGATCGGCGCGGCCGCGCTGGGTTGCCAATGGCTGGCCTGGCGCCTGAAGTTGCCGGCCATTCTGTTTCTGTTGCTGACGGGGATTCTGGTCGGCCCGGTGCTGGGCTGGCTTGATCCACAGGAGATGTTCGGGCCGCTGCTGATGCCGCTGGTGTCGCTGGCGGTCGCGCTGATTCTGTTTGAGGGCAGCTTGACCCTGCACCTGTCGGAGTGGAAGGAGATCGGCAGCGTCGTTCATCGTCTGGTGACCATTGGCGCGATCTCGACCTGGATCGTCATCGCGGTCGCCACGCATTTTCTGCTCGGCTTCGACTGGATGCTGGCCATCCTGTTCGGCAGCCTGACACTGGTCACCGGCCCGACCGTCATCGTGCCGATGCTGCGCGTGGTGCGGCCGAAAGCCTCGATCGCCAACATTTTGCGCTGGGAGGGCATCGTTATCGACCCGATCGGCGCCCTCCTCGCCGTGGTGGTTTACAGCTTCATCATTGCCAGCGCCGAAGGGCACGGCCTCAAGCAGAGTCTGTTCACCTTTGGCGGGGTGATTCTCTGCGGCGCGGTGTTCGGCATTGTCGGTGGCTGGCTGCTCGGCACCGTGATCCGCCGGCAATGGCTGCCGGAGTATCTGCATAACCTCGCCTCGCTGGCGGCGGTGCTGGGGATTTTCATTGCCGCCAACGAAGTGATGCATGAATCCGGCCTGCTGGCGGTAACGCTGATGGGCATGTGGCTGGCGAACATGAAAGGTGTGGATGTACGGCACATCCTGCACTTCAAGGAAAACCTCAGTGTGCTGCTGATTTCCGGGCTGTTCATCCTGTTGGCGGCGCGCCTGGATTTGTACGCGCTGATCGGACTGGGGCCGCTGGTGCTGATTCTGCTGTTGGTGATTCAACTGATCGCTCGACCGCTGAACGTGCTGCTCAGCACGGCCGGTTCCAGCCTGAGTTGGCGTGAGCGCGCGTTGCTGTGCTGGATTGCGCCGCGCGGGATCGTTGCAGCGGCGGTGTCGGCGATTTTCGCGATTCGCCTGCATGAGGCCGGGCACGAGGGAGCATTGCTGCTGGTGCCGCTGACGTTTGCGGTGATCATCGGCACTGTGGTCCTGCAAAGTGCGACTGCGCGGCCACTGGCCCGACTGCTCAAGGTCGCGGAGCCGGCGCCGAGCGGATTTCTGATCGTCGGCGCCAACAGCCCCGCGCGCGATTTGGCCAAGTCGTTGCAGCAACTGGGCAGTCGCGTGCTGCTGACCGATTCGAGCTGGGAAAATATTCGTGCGGCGCGCATGGAAGGATTACCGACTTACTTCGGCAATCCGGCCTCGCAGCATGCCGATGCGCATCTGGATCTGGTCGGACTGGGGCATTTGCTGGCGCTGTCGCCGTCGGGTGAACTCAATACCCTGGCGGCGATGCGCTTTCGGCATGATTTCGGCCATCAGCGCCTGTTCGGTCTGGCCAGCGGCCATGAAAGCCGCCGCAGTGACAAGCACCGCGCCAGCCTTGAACATCGTGGCAATCAGTTGGGCAGCGAGGCGTTTACTTACGCGAAACTCGCCAGCCAGATGGGCCAGGGTGCGGAGTTATACAGCACGACGCTGACGGATGGTTTTGGCTGGGAGGATTACCGCGCGCTGCATGGTAATCGTGCGACCTTGCTGTTTATGCGCGATGACAGCGGGTGGGTGCATGTGGTGACGCCGGAGACTGCTTTGAAACCAGGATCCGGGTGGACGCTGCTGGCGTTGATTCAGCCTGAGGCCAGCGGCGCCTGAGCTGACGCCTTCGCGAGCAAACTCGCTCCCACAGGGTTCGTGTCGAACATAAAAACTGTGAACGACACACTTCCTGTGGGAGCGAGCTTGCTCGCGAAAGGCTCGACTCTAATCTGGATCAGGCAGCAAACCCGGGCAGCACCGGCACCGGCCGCTTGTCATCATCAATAGCAACAAAACTGAACTGCCCATGAATCGCCTTCTCGCGGCCATCACAGCTCATGCTCTCGACAAACACTTCCACCTCGACCTTGAGGCTGGTATTGCCGACCTTGATCACCTTCCCGACCAGCTCGACGATGGAACCGGCCGGGATCGCGTGGTTGAAGTCGATACGGTCAGTCGACACGGTCACCAGCGGCAAGCGGCAGAAACGCGTGGCGGTGATGAACGACACTTCGTCCATCCATGCCAGCGCTGTGCCGCCGAACAGGGTGTTGTGGTGGTTGGTGGTCGGCGGGAAGACGGCTTTGGTTACGCGAGTTACCGAGAGTTCGGTACGGCGCTGGATTTCCTGGTCGCGGGGAGTCATGGTTCTGGCCTGAAACGAAAGTACGGTGAATAAATTGCAGGCAACAAAAAAGCAGCCCGTAGGCTGCTTTTTTCTGCATCGGAAGCTGGGCTTAAGCCAGTTTTTCCTTGATGCGAGCTGCTTTACCCGACAGGTCGCGCAGGTAGTACAGCTTGGCTTTACGTACGTCACCGCGACGTTTAACAGCCATGCTGTCGATCTGCGGGGAGTAGGTCTGGAAAGTACGTTCTACGCCAACACCGTTGGAGATTTTACGAACGGTGAACGCACTGTTCACGCCGCGGTTACGCTTGGCGATTACAACGCCTTCGAACGCTTGCAGACGGGAACGATCGCCTTCCTTCACTTTCACCTGAACGACAATAGTGTCGCCTGGGGCGAAGGTAGGGATTTCTTTGGTCATCTGCTCTGCTTCGAGTGCAAGGATGATTTTGTTGGTCATGCTGTGCTCCTAAGGTAAATCGTTCGATCTACCATCGATACGTTGTTAACTATCGTCCCGCTCGCGGATGTATTCCTCGAGCAGCTTCTTCTCTTCTCCAGAAAGCGAGCGGCTTTCCAGAAGATCGGCGCGTCGTTCAAAGGTCCTACCAAGGGACTGCTGTAAACGCCAACGCCGGATATGCGCGTGATTGCCACTCAGCAACACGTCGGGAACACGCTGATCCGCATACACCTCAGGTCGGGTGTAGTGCGGGCAATCCAGCAGACCATCCGTAAAGGAATCTTCCTCAGCGGAATCCGCATGCCCTAAAGCTCCAGGCAGCAGTCGTGTAACCGCATCGATCAGGACCATGGCCGGCAGCTCGCCGCCAGACAGTACATAGTCGCCAATCGACCACTCTTCATCGACATGAGCCTCAATAAAGCGCTCGTCAATGCCTTCATAGCGGCCGGCAATCAGGATCAATGCATCCGATTGTGCCAGCTCGCGTACCGCCGACTGAGTCAGTTGACGGCCTTGGGGGGACAGGTAAATCACCTTCGCCGCCTCCCCGGCTGCTGCCTTGGCCTGAACCAGAGCATCTTCCAGGGGCTTGATCTTCATCACCATGCCCGGACCACCGCCAAACGGGCGATCGTCCACAGTGTGATGCCGATCCGTCGTGTAATCTCGCGGATTCCAACAGGTCAGCTGCAAGAGCCCCTGTTTGACCGCACGACTGGTGATGCCGTAGTCGCCGATGGCGGAAAACATCTCGGGAAACAAACTGATCACTTCTACGCGCAAATTAGCCACGTTTAGAAGTCCGCGTCCCAATCCACCTTCATCTCGCCCGCGGCCAGGTCGACAGCCAACACGCATTGCTCCGTATAGGGCAACAGGCGTTCGCGATCATCCAGGCTGCCAGCGCAAGGCTTGACGACCATTACATCATTGGCGCCGGTTTCCAGAAGATGATCGATTTTCCCGAGCAATTGCCCAAGGGTGTCGATGACCTTCAGACCTTCCAGCTGGTACCAGTAGTACTCGCCTTCGGTCAATTCAGCGAACAGATTGCGCGGCACGCAGATCTCATAACCGGCCAGAAGACGAGCTTCTTCACGATCATCAAGACCCTTGAGCTTTGCGACCAGAAACTTGTCGTTCCCGCGTCCACTGACCAGCTCGACCTGTTTCACATTGCCTTCGCGCTTGAGCGTCCAGGTTTTGTACTGCAACAGGTTTTCAGTCGGATCAGTAAAGGAATAAACCTTCACTTCGCCGCGAACGCCATGAACAGAATAAATTTTGCCAATAACGATCAAATCATCGGCAACAGCAGGCGTCGCGTTCATATTGCTCAGGCCGCAGCCTTGGCAGATTCCTTCAACAACTGAGCAACGCGCTCAGAAGGTTGTGCACCAACGCTCAGCCAGTAGGCTACGCGCTCTTGGTTCACGGACAGACGGGTTTCCTGACCACGTGCAACAGGGTTGAAGAAACCAACCTGTTCTTTGTGGGAGCCGTCACGCGGGTTACGCGAGTCGGTTACGGTCAGGTGGTAAAACGGGCGCTTTTTGGAGCCGCCAAGGGCAAGACGGATTGTTAGCATGTGAACATCGTTCCTGTAGTCGGTGCTGCAAATCTAAATGCACAGCGGGCATGGGTGCCCGAAAGGCCGCATATTCTAAGGAATATCCGGACTTTTGCAAATGACTTTTTCCGGCGCCTATGGCATGCCGTGCAGATCTGCATATAGAGCCGTCGATGAAAACGGCCAGTCAGCTCCCGCCGAGTGCGGGTTTGCTGTTGATCCCGCATCCTTGCGGGGCCTGCGCCGGTGCGACGACCGGCGAGATTCCAGTATCCCGTCTCACCCATTTCACTCACTTTTGGCGAGTGAAATGGATGAGACGGGACACCTTACATTTTTGGCATGCCGCCGCCGGGCAACATTCCGCCCATGCCGCGCATCATTTTCGCCATACCGCCCTTGGCGGAGAATTTCTTCATCATCTTCTGCATCTGCTTGTGCTGCTTGATCAAGCGACCGATGTCCTGCACCTGGGTGCCGGAACCCATGGCGATCCGACGCTTGCGCGAACCGCTGATCAGCTCAGGGTCGCGGCGCTCGGCCGGGGTCATGGAGTTGATGATGGCTTCCATCTGCTTGAACTGCTTCTCTGCGGCGTTCTGGGCATTGCCCATTTGCGACAGGTTGACGCCGCCGATGCTCGGCAGTTTGTCCATGAGCCCGCCGAGGCCGCCCATGTTCTTCATTTGTTGCAGCTGATCGCGGAAGTCTTCGAGGTCGAAGCCCTTGCCCTTCTTCAGCTTCTTGGCCAGTTTGTCGGCCTTGTCCTTGTCGAGCGTCGCTTCAGCCTGTTCGATCAGGCTGAGCACGTCGCCCATGCCGAGAATCCGCGAGGCGATACGCTCAGGGTGGAACGGATCGAGCGCTTCGCTCTTCTCGCCCATACCGATGAACTTGATCGGCTTGCCGGTGATGGCGCGTACCGAGAGGGCGGCACCGCCACGGGCGTCGCCGTCGACCTTGGTCAGGATCACACCGGTCAGCGGCAGTGCATCACCGAAGGCCTTGGCCGTGTTGGCCGCATCCTGACCGGTCATGGCGTCAACCACGAACAGGGTTTCGACCGGGTTGATCGCGGCGTGCAACGCCTTGATCTCACCCATCATCTCTTCGTCGATGTGCAGACGACCGGCGGTATCGACGATGACCACGTCGATGAATTTCAGTTTTGCTTCTTTAATAGCTGCGGTGGCGATGTCGACCGGCTTCTGGCTCAGGTCGGACGGGAAGAACGTCACACCGATGTCGCTGGCCAGGGTTTCCAGCTGCTTGATCGCCGCAGGACGGTAGACGTCCGCCGACACGACCATGACCGACTTCTTCTTGCGCTCTTTAAGGAAGCGCGCCAGTTTGCCAGCGGTGGTGGTTTTACCCGCACCTTGCAAACCGGCCATCAGAATCACGGCGGGCGGCACAGCGCTCAGATTCAAATCTTCGTTGGCCGCACCCATCAGGCTTTCGAGTTCGGCCTGGACGATCTTCACGAACGCCTGGCCCGGCGTCAGGCTGCGCGACACCTCGGTGCCGACAGCGCGCTCCTTGACCGAATTGACGAAGTCCTTGACCACCGGCAGGGCGACGTCGGCTTCGAGCAACGCCATGCGCACTTCACGCAGGGTGTCTTTGATGTTGTCCTCGGTCAGCTTCGCCTTGCCGGTGACATGGCGCAGCGTCTGCGAGAGACGGTCGGTTAAGTTTTCAAACATTGCGCGATCCTTTCAGGCCCTGTGTAGACCGGGATAATGGCGGCCCAGACCGGAATCAACATGTGCTCGGCGAGCCTGCGGCGTGGGCAGGTCGCGGATTATAGCGAAGACTGCGGCTGGCGGACACCTCGCTGTCAGCTTCCTGAGTCTTTCGTGCCATGGCGGTTCTATGCCAAACTCAGCCCCTTTCGGGCCTGCCTAACAGGATTTATGCTCCCCTTGTCACCCAGTTTATTGACCACTCTCGCCGCCGCCCTTCTATATGCCGCTGCGACCCTTTATCAGAGCACTCGTCTGGCCACTGGTGCCAAGGCGAACAAACGCCTGCTGGTTAGCCTCGGCGCTCTCGCCGTGGTGGCCCACGCTGCCAGCCTGCTCACGCATCTACTGACCCCGATCGGTCTGGGCCTGGACTTCTTCAGCGCCTCGAGTCTGATTGCCGCGGCAGTGATCGCGCTGACACTGATTGCCTGCTCGCGAATCCCGGTGGAAAACCTGCTGGTGCTGCTATTTCCGCTGGGCGCGATCACCGTGATGCTGGCGCAGTTCGCGCCGGCCGGCACCGTGCAGATCATCGACGAAGAGCCGGGCATCCTCGCGCACATTCTGTTGTCGATCCTCGCCTACGGCATGTTCACCATCGCGGTGTTCCAGGCCTTGCTGCTGCTGGTGCAAGACCACCAGCTCAAACACAAGCACCCGTCCGGGCTGATCAAGAATTTCCCGCCGCTGCAAACCATGGAAAGCCTGCTGTTCGGCTTCCTCTGGGCCGGCTGGACACTGCTGTCGCTGTCGCTGATTTCCGGCTGGCTGTTCGTCGAGAACCTGTTCGCCCAGCATCTGGTGCACAAGACCCTGCTGGCGTGCCTGGCCTGGATCGTCTTCAGCGTGTTGTTGTGGGGCCGCAATCGCCTCGGCTGGCGCGGTCACAAGGCGATTCGCTGGACCCTCGCCGGTTTCTGCCTGCTGATGTTGGCGTATTTCGGCAGCAAACTGGTTCGTGAATACATCCTGCACATCTGACGGGCGGCATAAATGGACGGTTTGCCCCTAGGGCCGATGCTCGCGGTATTTGTCCTGCTGATTTTATGGTCGGGGCTGTTTACCGCCGTCGAAATCGCGCAGCAGCACCTGCTTGCGCAACGCACCGCCTCGCGCGCCAGCGATAAGCCGCTGGCGAAGCTGAGCTTCCCGCTCGACAGCCTTATTCTCTGCAATACCCTGTGCCGCGCTCTCGCGGTCGTCATCGCGACACTGCTGGCGATTTTCCTCTGCGAAGAAAACGGCCCATGGGCTGCGTGCCTCGGTGCCGGCGCCATCCTGCTGGTGTTTGCCGATTACTTCCCGCGTACGGTTGCCCAGCGCTACCCCGATGCGGTGCTGGCGTTTGGCAATACCTTGCTGGCGGTGCCGCTGAAGATTGTTTATCCGTTTGCCTGGCTGTTCAGCCGTATCAGCGGTTTGCTGATGACTCCGTTTGCGCGCAAGGTTCAGGTCGTGCAGCAAAGCGAAGATGACTCGCCCGCCGATCGCTACGAGGATCCAGAGCATCCAGTGCGCGCGCACCCGGTCTCAGGCATTCATGCGCTGGACAATATTACGGTCAACGACATTCTGGTGCCGCGCAGTGACGTCGACGGCATCAACCTCGATGACTCGATCGAAGAAATCATCGAACAACTGCGACATAACAAGCGCACACGCCTGCCGGTGTTCCATAGCGACATCAATCAGGTTGAAGCGGTGCTCAACACCCGCCAGATCCGGCACCTGCTGAACAACGGCGATCTGTCGCGCGAAGCACTGCTGGCCGCCAGTTACGAACCGTACTTCGTGCCGGAAAGCACACCGCTGCAACTGCAACTGCTGAACTTCCACAAGCAGCAGCGGCGCCTGGGCATGGTCGTGGATGAGTACGGCGAAGTGCTCGGCATCGTCACGCTGGAAGACATTCTCGAAGAAATCGTCGGCGAGTTTGAAAGCGAGCACAGTCTGGATAATCCGCATATTCATCCACAGGGCGATGGCCGCATGGTCATTGACGGTGCCGCGTCGATCCGCGAGTTGAACAAGTGCCTGGGTTGGCATTTGCCGAGCGATGGGCCGAAAACGCTGAATGGGCTAGTGACTGAAGCGCTGGAGACGATTCCGGAAAGTGCCGTTTGCTTGAAGATCGGGCGCTATCGGCTGGAAATTCTTGAGACTGAAGAGAACCGGGTTAGCAAAGTGCTGATTTGGCATACCTCTTCTGTGCCTGCTTTGGTGCCTGCCCGATAAAAATCAAAAGATCGGGCCGCGTTCGGACGATCTTTTGCTCTTGTTTGATTGTTAGCCTCCTTCCTATAATCGAAACGCTTATCCAAGCCCCCGCCGAACCTTGTGCTTACCCCGCACCCAACAGGTTTCGGCCATTTCTGTTGTACTCCGGCGACTGTTCCTACCTGAAACAGCGACCGCGCCTCATCCCACATCCCTGGGTGCTCGACCATAATAATTCGCTCCAATGGAGCTCATGACTGTCAGGGATCACCGCATGACGACCAGTACCGCTTACAGCGCCACCGCGCCTGCCCAGCCGACCAACTCCGCCACCCGCGTGGCCACGGCAAGTTTTATCGGCACGGCCATCGAGTTCTACGACTTCTATGTTTACGCCACCGCCGCCGCTTTGGTGATCGGGCCGGTGTTCTTTCCACAGACCTCTGGCACCGCGCAGATGCTGTCGGCGTTCCTGACCTTCGGMATTGCCTTCCTCGCTCGACCGCTGGGTTCGGCGCTGTTCGGCCACTTCGGTGACCGTATCGGGCGCAAGTCGACGCTGGTTGCCTCGCTGCTGTTGATGGGCGTGTGTACGACGCTGATCGGCGTGCTGCCAGGTTACGCCACGATTGGCGCCTGGGCGCCGATTCTGCTGTGCGTGCTGCGCTTCGGACAGGGCCTGGGATTGGGCGGTGAATGGGGTGGCGCTGCATTGCTGGCCACGGAAAACGCGCCGAAGGGCAAACGTGCGTGGTTCGGCATGTTCCCGCAGCTCGGGCCTTCGATTGGTTTTCTCGCAGCAAACGGGCTGTTCCTGACCCTGGCCATGACTCTCACTGACGAGCAGTTCCGCAGTTGGGGCTGGCGGATTCCGTTTCTGCTCAGCGCAGCGCTGGTGATGGTCGGTCTGTATGTGCGATTGAAACTGCATGAAACACCGGTGTTCGCCAACGCCATCGCTCGCCAGGAGCGGGTGAAAATACCGCTGGTCGAGCTGTTCAGTCAGTACTGGGCGCCGACATTGCTGGGCGCGGCGGCGATGGTGGTCTGTTATGCGCTGTTCTATATCTCGACGGTGTTCTCCCTGAGTTACGGGGTTTCCACACTTGGCTATAGCCGCGAAACCTTCCTCGGGCTGCTGTGTTTTGCCGTGCTGTTCATGGCTGCCGCGACACCTTTGTCAGCCTGGGCCAGCGACCGTTACGGGCGCAAACCGGTGCTGATCATCGGTGGCGTGCTGGCGATTCTGTCCGGGTTCCTGATGGAGCCGTTGCTGACTCAGGGTTCGACCTGGGGCGTGGCGCTGTTTCTGTGCATCGAGCTGTTTTTGATGGGGGTGACATTCGCACCGATGGGYGCGCTGTTGCCTGAACTGTTCCCGACCCACGTGCGTTATACCGGCGCTTCGGCGGCGTATAACCTGGGCGGCATTGTCGGGGCCTCGGCGGCGCCGTTCTTTGCGCAGAAACTGGTGGCGATGGGCGGTTTGAGTTATGTCGGCGGGTATGTGTCGGGGGCGGCGGTGCTGAGTTTGATTGCGGTGCTGTGCTTGAAGGAAACCCGCAATAACGACCTGAATCAGGTTGCCTGACAGAAGATCAAAAGCTTCGCGAGCAGGCTCGCTCCCACATTGGAATGCATTTCCCTGTGGGAGCGAGCCTGCTCGCGAATGTCGCGACTCGGTTTAAAGCTCGACCACAACAGCCTGAGCAGCGCGGGTCGCCTTGGCACGAGCAGCCTCGATCGACTCATCCCGCGCCAGCGCCACGCCCATGCGGCGCTGGCCATTCACTTCCGGCTTACCAAACAGACGCAACGCCGTATCCGGCTCGCTCAGAGCAGCGCCGAGGTTGGCGAATGCGGTCTGCGTCGACTGCCCTTCCACCAGAATCACCGCCGAAGCCGACGGCCCGAACTGACGGATCAGCGGCACCGGCAGGCCTAGAATTGCCCGAGCGTGCAGCGCGAACTGCGACAGATCCTGCGAAATCAAGGTCACCAGGCCGGTGTCATGCGGACGCGGCGAGACTTCACTGAACCACACCTGATCACCTTTGATGAACAGCTCAACGCCGAACAGACCACGACCACCCAGCGCTTCAGTTACCGCTTTGGCAACGCGCTCGGACTCAGCCAGGGCAATCGGACTCATGGCTTGCGGCTGCCAGGATTCCTGATAGTCGCCCTTCTCCTGACGGTGACCGACCGGCGCGCAGAACGTGGTGCCGCCGATGTGGCGCACGGTCAGCAGGGTGATCTCGTAATCGAAATCGATGAAACCTTCGATGATCACCCGGCCTTTGCCGGCGCGACCGCCCTCTTGCGCGTAATCCCATGCCTTCTGCACGTCATCAGCGCTACGCAGCAGGCTCTGGCCTTTGCCCGACGAACTCATGACTGGTTTGACGACGCATGGGAAGCCCAGGTCCTGAACGGCTTTGCTGTAGTCCTCGAAGGTGTCGGCAAAGTGGTACGGCGAGGTCGGCAGATCCAGCTCTTCAGCAGCCAGACGACGGATGCCTTCGCGGTTCATGGTCAGTTGCGCAGCGCGTGCGGTCGGGATCACGGTGAAGCCTTCGGCTTCCAGTTCGACCAGCGTGGCGGTGGCGATCGCTTCGATTTCCGGCACGATGAAGTGCGGCTTCTCGGCTTCGATCACGGCACGCAGGGCAGCGCCGTCGAGCATATTGATCACGTGACTGCGATGGGCAACCTGCATGGCTGGCGCATTGGCGTAGCGATCGACGGCAATCACTTCAACGCCCAGGCGTTGCAGCTCGATCACCACTTCCTTGCCCAACTCACCACAGCCACACAGCAATACGCGGGTCGCGGTTGGCGACAATGGAGTTCCGATACGGGTCATCTCAGGTCCTCAAAGAAGCGGATCATCGAGGAAAGCAACGCCAGACGCGCTTTCCATGGGGAGAAAGCGCGGCATTTTACATGAACCTGAGGCTTTGGCTTCAGCCGGCGACGGCCTGTTTACGCTCGCGCCAGGCCATGATCAGCCAGACGGCAGTGACGCCGGCGAATTTCGAAGCCAGAGCGGTGATGATCACCGGCGGCGTCAACAGGTCGATCATGCCGAAGAAGATGAAGGTATCGAGCGGAATACTCAGCGCCGAACTGATCCACAAGCGGTCGCGCAGCGGCCGTTTGGTGATGCTGAACACCAGCCAGTCGATGCACTCGGAGACCGCGAACGCCGTGGCACTGGCCAGGGCAATGGAAGGATCGGAGGTGACGTAAGACAGCACCAGCGCCGCCAGCATCGCGCCGATCGCGCCGTGGCCGAAGCGGGTTTGCACCATATCGCGCAGCACGAACACCAAGCCGCCCCAGGCCGACCAGATGATGTCCAGGTGTGGCGCGGTGGAGAAGGCGAAGTTGATCAGCACAACGCTGCTGATGTAGGCGATGAGGAAAATCATGGAGGTGACCTGTCAGATTGGCGCACAGATTACTGGACCGGCAGATCAAGAGCTACCCCCTCACCCCAGCCCTCTCCCCCAAGGGGGCGAGGGGGAAAGGGAGCAGATCTTCGTTGAATCGACTCCCGAGTTCGACTCGATAACGCAGTTCGGTGCAGCTCGAACAATCCCGTTCCTTCAGGCGAGGGGAAAGGGAGCCGATCGGGGGCTTTTCAAACCTGAGCTCGACTCAATCGTTCAGGTCGGCGTATAGCGAAAGACACCTCGGTCAGTCCCCTCTCCCCCTGGGAGAGGGTTAGGGTGAGGGCACCCTCAAGCCGATCACGATTTCGAAGGGATCATCCACACCAACCCACTCGCCTTCGCCCGCTCATGACACAACCCCAGCACCACGCGGCGCTCGTCGTTGGTCATACGGCCCCAGCGGGTGATCTCCGCGACCGTACGCTGGCAGCCAGTACAAATGTCATCCTCATCCAGCGCACAAATATTCACGCACGGCGAGGCGACCGGTCTTTCGGCTGTGTTCATTCTTCCTGCTCAACCAGATCGCGGGCATAGCGCTGCGAGTTATGCACATAGTGGGCGGCGCTGGCTTCGAGCATCTTCTTCTGCGGCTCGGTCAGTTCGCGCACGACTTTGCCCGGCGAGCCCATCACCAGCGAACCATCCGGAATTTCCTTGCCTTCGCCAATCAGCGAGTTGGCGCCAATGATGCAGTTTTTGCCGATCTTCGCGCCGTTGAGAATCACCGCGTTGATGCCGATCAGGCTGTAATCGCCGACGGTGCAGCCGTGGAGCATGGCGTTGTGGCCGATGGTCACGCCGGTACCGATGGTCAGCGGAAAGCCCATGTCGGTGTGCATCACCGTGCCGTCCTGGACGTTGCTGTTCTTGCCGATCAGGATCAGTTCGTTGTCGCCGCGCAGCACGGCGTTGAACCAGACGTTGGCGCCCTCTTCGAGTTTGACCTTGCCCACCAGTACGGCATTGGGGGCAACCCAGCTTTGTGGATGGGTCTCGACACGGGCGTCGCCCAAGCGGTATTTCATCTTGTTTTCCTCAGGGCTCACGGTGAATGGCCATTCTGCCGATGGCTCAGGTATTGATGCGTTCAAATATCAAGAAAGCTTTTCGGCGGTTGGTGCAGGCTGATCTTGGCGTCATAGAGCAGATTGATCAACTCGACGATCATGATCGCCGTCAGCCCCCAGATCTTGTACTCGCCAAAGCGGTAGCTCGGCACGTACCAACTGCGACCCTGATAGTCGATGCGGTGCGTGTGTTCACGGGGGTCTTTGCGGAAGAATTCCAGCGGCACAGTGAACACCGCAGCAATCTCGGCATCGTTGGCCAGATACTCGACAAAATCAGGGATGACGCCGACATAAGGCGTGACCTTGATGCCGTGCAGGGAGATCAGCGGACTGAGCGGGCCGATGATTTCAACCAGGCCGGGTGGCAGGCCGATCTCTTCTTCGGCTTCGCGTAGCGCGGTGAAGATCAGGTCGGGGTCTTCCGGGTCGCGACGGCCACCGGGGAACGCGACTTCGCCGCCGTGGGTCGAGAGCCCGCTGGCGCGCAGGGTCAGTACCAGTTCCGGCTCGTCACTGCGGGTGATCGGCACCAGAACGGCGGCCTCGGGGAAACGGGTGTCGGTCTCCAGCGTGCGCGGTGTGTGGTTGCTAACCCTATGCAGTAGCTCGTCCAGCATGAGTGTTCTCGATCTGTGCCTTACTCTGCATCATGCACCAATCGTTGCAAGCGCCCAAGCCCCCGAAACCCGCCGTGTCGCGAAACGACAACTTGCCGACCGGCACCGCTGCACGCCAAGATAGGCGCAGCATTCAGGAAGCCCAGCATGAAATTTTGCAGCCACTGCGGTAACCCGGTCACCCAGCGCATTCCCGAAGGCGATTCGCGGCTGCGATTTGTCTGTGACAGCTGTCAGACCATTCACTATCAAAACCCCAATATCGTCGCCGGTTGCGTGCCGACCTGGGGCACGAAAGTGTTGCTCTGCCGCCGCGCCATCGAGCCGCGTCTCGGCTACTGGACCTTGCCCGCCGGCTTCATGGAGAACGGCGAAACCATCGAGCAGGCCGCCGTACGCGAAACTGCCGAAGAAGCCTGCGCCCGGGTGCGCAACCTGAGTATCTACACGCTGATCGACGTACCGCACATCAGTCAGGTGCATGTGTTCTTCCGCGCCGAACTGGTCGACCTGGACTTTGCCGCCGGCCCCGAGAGCCTCGAAGTACAACTATTCGACGAAGCCGACATTCCCTGGGACGAGCTGGCTTTCCGCACGGTGGGACGTACCTTAGAATGCTTCTTCGCTGATCGGCGTATCGAGGCGTATCCGGTTCGGTCGGAATCGATTCCTCCGTTGGCGCAGCCGGTCATTATTTAATCAAGACATTGGCGTGATGGCCGACAAAAAGATCGCAGCCTTCGGCAGCTCCTACCTGTACACATACATATAAAATGTTGGTTATCCGCGTCACTCCCTGGGGAATCGTTTCAATGCGCTGGTTGCTTGCCCTGTTTTGCCTGTCGTTCGTTACCGTCTCCCAAGCGTCCTTCGTGACCACCGTGACGCCGTCGAATACCCCGCTCATCGAGAAAGTCCTGGTGCTCAAAGCGGCCCATCAACTGCAGTTGATCGCCGACGGCAAGCCGTTGAAGACCTATCGCATTTCCTTGGGCAAAGGCGCGAAGAAAGGCCCGAAGCTGATAGAGGGCGACAAGCGCACGCCAGAAGGTTTCTATTGGATCGACTGGCGCAAGACCAGCGACAAATTCAATCTGTCGATGCACATTTCCTACCCGAACATCAGCGATTCGGCCCGCGCCCGGCGTGAAGGCGTCGAGCCCGGCGGGATGATCATGATCCACGGCACGCCGGATTCGGAAGAGACCCCGGAAGACCTGTTCCACACCCTCGACTGGACTGACGGCTGTGTCGCCATGCGCAACGTTGATATGCGCGAAGTATGGAACCTGGTGCCGGACGGCACGATGGTCGAAATTCGCCCTTAAACCCTGACCACTGGTCACCTGCAAAAAAATAAACCAAAAGATCGCAGCCTGCGGCAGCGCCTACAGAGGTGATACCACTCTCAACTGTAGGCGCTGCCGCAGGCTGCGATCTTTTGCTTTTTATAGGCCAACACTAATACCACTTGAAACCACACCCCCTAAAACCCGCCATTCCATTGGGCCAAAGCCTATTTTCGCGCGTTGACATGGTATTCAAGTGGTATTAATTTCCGCCCCACAAGCGAGCCACAACAATCCTATACTCGCGACGGAAATGCCCTACATGAACGACCTTCATACCCTACGCCCGGACGACTCTCAGCCGACGCCGCTGTACCTGCAGCTAGCGCGCAATCTGGAAGCAGCGATTCATGCCGGGCAGTGGAAGTCCGAACAGGCGATGCCTTCGGAACGCAACCTCAGCGAGCAACTGGGCATCTCCCGGGTGACTGCGCGCAAGGCGCTGGAAGTCCTGCTCGATCAAGGCCTGATCCGTCGCCTGCAAGGTTCCGGCACCTTCATCACCCCTCGCCTCGAACAACCGCTGTCGCGCCTTTCGGGTTTCAGCGAGATGCTGCGCCTCAAGGGCTTCGTGCCCAGTTCGCAATGGCTGGAACGCGAAGTCACCCTGCCGACCCACGAAGAACTGATCCGCCTCAGCCTGTCGCCCAACGACAAGGTCGCGCGCATGAAGCGTCTGCGCAAAGCCGATGACACGGTGATGGCCATCGAAATGAGCACCCTGCCCGCCTCGATCATGCCCAAGCCGCAACTGGTCGGCGATTCGCTCTACGAATACCTCGACGGCATCGGCAAGCCGATCGTCCGCGCCCTGCAGCACATCCAGGCGATCAACGCCTCTGACGAGTTCGCCGCGCTGGTCGGCATTGCCCCCGGCACCGCGATGTTACTGATGACCCGGGTCGGCTACCTCGAAGACAACACCCCGATCGAAGTCACCGACACCTATTGCCGCAACGACTACTACGACTTTGTTGCAGAGCTTCGTAGATAAAGAGCTGCGTCGATAAGCGCAGTCACAAGCGAGAACCAAAATGTCCGAAGACAACATCCTTACCGCCAGCGGCTGGATTCGCGGCCGGCTGGTCCACGAACACGGCAAAGTCGTGTCGATCGAAGGCGTGCCCTGCGATCCGGCCGACAATGACCTGCCGTATCTGCTGCCGGGTTTCATCGATCTGCACGTCCACGGCGGCGGTGGCAAAGACATCATGGAAGGCGCCAGCGCCTTCGAGACGATCACCAGAACCCACGTGCGTTTCGGCACCACCTCGCTGCTGGCCACCACCATGACCGCGCCGAGCGCCGAGATCTCCAGTGTCTTGAAAGAAGTCGGAGAGTTCTGCGAACAGCGTCCGCAAGGTGCCGCGCGAGTCCTCGGCGTACATCTCGAAGGCCCGTACATCAATCCGGGAAAACTCGGCGCGCAACCGAACTTCGCCCACACCGCGTTAATGGCCGAAGTCGAAGAATATCTGGCACTGGCGCCGATCCGGGTGATCACCATCGCCCCGGAAATCGCCGGCCACGACGGTTTGATCCGTGAGCTGAGCAGCCGTGGCGTGCGCATGCAGATCGGCCACACCCTCGGCAGTTACGAAGAAGGCGTCGCCGCCCTCGATGCCGGCGCGACCAGTTTCACCCACCTCTACAACGCCATGAGCCCGCTGCATCACCGCGAGCCGGGCATCGTCGGCGCCGCGCTGGCCCACGCCAAATTCGCCGAGCTGATTCCGGATTTGCTGCACGTGCATCCCGGTGCGATCCGCGTGGCCTTGCGTTCGATCCCGTGCCTGTATTGCGTCACCGATTCGACCGCCGCCGCTGGCATGCCCGACGGTGAATACAAGCTCGGCAGCCACACCGTGACCAAATGCCTGGGCGGCGTACGCCTGCCCGACGGCACGTTGGCCGGCAGCACCCTGACCATGGATCAGGCCCTGCGCAATCTGGTGAAGATTGGTTTGCCGCTCGCCGAGGCCTCGCAGCGCCTGTCGCAATTTCCCGCCGACTACCTCGGCATCAACGAACGCGGGCGCCTGCAACCAGGGGCCTGGGCCGACTGCGTGCGGCTGGATCGCTCACTCACACTGACCGCCGTCATGGTCGAAGGAGAAGACATTGACTTCAAAAATGCTTGAGGAGGCGCTGTCCTCGTTCGAGGCCGTGCAAGCCCAACTGCAACAGCTCGACCCGCAAATGATCGAAATTGCCGGGCGCCTGCGCCGTCAGCCACCGCAAGTGGCAATGACTGTGGCGCGCGGCAGTTCCGACCACGCTGCGAGCTACTTCGCCTACCTGACCATGCAGCAACTCGGCGTACCGGTGGCGTCGTTGCCGATGTCGGTGGTGACCATGCAGCAGGCGCCGTTGAAGGTCAGCGGTCAGGTCGCGTTCGCCTTTTCCCAGTCGGGGCAAAGCCCGGATCTGGTCAACAGCCTGCGCCTGTTGCGCAAGCGTGGCGCGCTCAGTGTGTCGATGGTCAACGCCGCCGATTCGCCACTGGAAGCCGCGTGTGAATTCAGCGTTCCCCTGCTCGCCGGGACTGAAAGCAGCGTCGCCGCGACCAAAAGTTTTATCGCCACCCTCAGCGCCAGCGCCCGTTTGGTCGCGCACTGGAAAGAGGACAGCGAATTGCTCGAAGCCGGCAACGCCCTGCCGGAAGGCCTGCGCGAAGCGGCGAAACAGGACTGGAGCGTGGCCATCGAAGCACTGCGCGATTGCCAGCGTTTGATGGTCATCGGTCGCGGTGCCGGTTTTGCCATCGCCCAAGAGGCGGCGCTGAAATTCAAGGAAACCTCGGCGATTCAGGCCGAAGCCTTCAGCAGCGCCGAAGTGCGTCACGGCCCGATGGCACTGATCGACGAACACTATCCGTTGCTGGTTTTCGCCCCACGCGGTGCCGAGCAGGCTGGCCTGTTGAGCCTCGCGGCAGAAATGCGTCAGCGCGGCGCCCGTGTGTTGTTGGCCGCGCCGGATGACGTGACCGAGCGCGACCTGACCCTGACCCGCGCCGAACACCCGGCCCTTGATCCGATTCTGGCGATCCAGAGTTTCTACGTGATGGCCGCCGGTCTGGCGGTGGCCCGTGGCATGGACCCGGATCAGCCGCGCCACCTGAGCAAAGTGACCCGCACGCATTAATTGAAGCAAGCCTGTAGGAGCTGCCGAAGGCTGCTCCTATAGGGGACATCGAACCGAGATATAACCGATGAGACCGAGCCATGCACAACAACAATAAAGAGCTGACCCTCAGCGCCCCGCTCAGCGGCCCGGTGCTCACGCTCGCCAAAGTCCCGGACGCGGTGTTCGCCAGCGGCGCCATGGGCGACGGCATTGCTATCGACCCGATCAACGACACGCTGTATTCGCCGTGCGCCGGAATGATCATTCACGTTGCCCGCACCGGCCACGCGCTCACCGTGCGTGCCGACAACGGCGCGGAGATCCTTCTGCATCTGGGCCTCGACACCGTTGAGTTGAACGGCGAAGGCTTCTCGATGCTGGTCAAGGATGGCACCCGCGTCAGCAAGGGCCAGCCGTTGTTGCGCTATGACCTGGACAAGGTCGGCCAGCAATGCAAAAGCCTGGTCAGCCTGTTGATCCTGACCAACAGCCAGGATTTTCAGGTGCGGCCGATTACGCTCAAAGCAGTGAAAGTCGGCGAGCCGTTGCTGCACATTATTGCGCGCAACGGTCTGGCGGCGAGCGCAGCAGTCATCGACGGGCCTGAGGTTCTTGGCCATGTTCTGGTGGCCCATCGCGGTGGTTTGCATGCCCGCCCGGCTGCGTTGATTCGGCAGACTGCGCAAGGGTTCAAGAGCCAGTCGCAACTGCACTTCGCCGGCAAATCGGCGCCGTGCAACAGCCTGATCGGTTTGATGGGCCTGGCCGTTGGCGAGCAGGATGAGGTGCAGGTCAGTTGCCAGGGGCCGGACGCTGAAGCGGCGTTGCAAGCGTTGCTTACGGCGTTGGCCACCGCGCTGCCGGGTGATCATCACGCTGCGGCGCCGGTCAATGCTGCCACTCTTAAGCGCCCGGCCGAGGCTGGCGTGTTGCACGGTGTCTGCGCTGCGCCAGGACTGGTTGGCGGGCCGCTGTTTCGTTTGAACGCGATCAGTTTGCCAGCGGATGCGGGCAATCATGATCCGCTACGGCAACAGCAGGTGCTCGACACGGCGCTGACTCAGGTCCGCAACGAAATCGACGCCACCCTCGCGCAAGCGAAAAAACACAGGAATGCCGACGAAGAAGCGATCTTCGCCGCGCATCTGGCTCTGCTGGAAGATCCGGCGCTGCTTGATGCTTCGCAACAGTCCATCGAACAAGGCACTGCAGCCACTCACGCCTGGAGCCAGTCAATCGACGTGCAGTGCGAAATGCTGCAGCACACCGGCAGCGCGCTGCTGGCCGAGCGCGCCAACGATCTGCGTGACCTCAAGCAACGGGTGTTGCGGGCATTGCTTGGTGAAGCGTGGCATTACGACGTACCGGCCGGTGCCATCGTCGCGGCGCATGAACTGACGCCTTCGGATCTGCTGCAACTCAGTGCGCAAGGCGTTGCCGGGTTATGCATGGCCGAGGGTGGCGCGACGTCGCATGTGGCAATTCTCGCTCGCGGCAAAGGTCTGCCGTGCATGGTGGCGTTGGGTTCTGCCTTGCTTGATCAGCGACAAGGCCAAGCGGTGGTGCTCGATGCCGACGGAGGACGCCTCGAACTGACGCCAGATGCCGAACGCCTGGCTGAAGTTCAGCAGGCGCAACTCGACCGTCAGCAGCGCCGCGACGCACAGCAAGCCAAGGCTCACCTGCCTGCAGAAACCCGCAACGGCGTGACCATCGAAGTCGTCGCCAACGTTGCCTCCAGCGGTGAAGCGGTAGATGCCTTCGCCAACGGCGCTGATGGCGTTGGTCTGTTGCGCACTGAGTTTTTGTTCGTCGATCGTCAGACCGCGCCGGATGTCGAAGAACAGCGTGCGGCCTATCAAGGCGTACTGGACGCGATGGGCGAGCACCCGGTGATCATCCGCACCATCGACGTCGGCGGCGACAAGCAACTCGACTACCTGCCGCTGCCGGTCGAAGCCAATCCGGTACTCGGTCTGCGCGGCATTCGTCTGGCTCAGGCGCGCCCGGAAATCCTCGACCAGCAACTGCGCGCGCTGCTGCAAGTCAGCCCGCTGCGCCGCTGCCGGATCCTGTTGCCGATGGTCACCGAAGTGGATGAGTTGCTGCACATCCGCCAACGCGTAGATGCGTTGTGCCTGGAGCTGAAGATCACCCAACGCCCGGAAATCGGCGTGATGATCGAAGTCCCTGCCGCCGCATTGCAGGCCGAACAACTGGCCGAACATGCGGACTTCCTTTCCATCGGCACCAACGATCTCTCCCAATACACCTTGGCCATGGACCGCGACCACGCCGGCTTGGCCGCTAGGGTCGACGCCCTGCACCCGGCGCTGCTGCGCCTGATCGCCATGACCTGCGAAGGCGCGGCAGTGCACAAGCGTTGGGTCGGCGTCTGCGGCGCCCTCGCCTCCGACCCGCTGGCCACACCCGTTTTGATCGGCCTCGGCGTGAGCGAACTGTCGGTCAGCCCGGTGCAGATCGGTGAAATCAAGGACCGCGTGCGTCAACTGCACGAA
Organism: Pseudomonas sp. P4_D7; assembly: GCF_056401755.1. NCBI lineage: Bacteria > Pseudomonadati > Pseudomonadota > Gammaproteobacteria > Pseudomonadales > Pseudomonadaceae > Pseudomonas > Pseudomonas sp. P4_D7. The sequence continues at coordinate 21,514 of NZ_JBFUIR010000054.1, forward strand.
GCCGAATGTCAGCGCCTGAGTCGCGACCTGCTCAAGCTGAGCAGCGCCGCCGCCGTGCGTCACGCCTGTCATCAACATTGGCCTCTGCGCTAACAAAAACAAAAAGGACAAACGCCATGTACCAACTCTTCATCGAAGGCCTGCAACGCCTCGGCCGCGCGCTGATGCTGCCGATCGCGATCCTGCCGATTGCCGGCCTGCTGCTGCGTCTGGGTGATACCGACCTGCTGAACATCGCGATCATCCACGATGCCGGCCAAGTGATCTTCGCCAACCTGGCGATGATCTTCGCCATCGGCATCGCCGTCGGTTTCGCCAAGGACAATAACGGCACCGCCGGTCTTGCCGGAGTGATCGGTTATCTGGTGATGATCTCCACGCTGAAGGTGCTCGATGCGAGCATCAACATGGGCATGCTCGCCGGGATTGTCAGCGGCCTGATGGCGGGCGCGCTGTACAACCGCTTCAAGGACATCAAGCTGCCGGAATACCTGGCGTTCTTCGGTGGCCGGCGGTTTGTGCCGATTGTCACCGGGTTCGCGGCGGTCGGCCTCGGTGTCGTGTTCGGCTATATCTGGCCGCCGATCCAGCACGGCATCAACGCGTTTGGTGCGCTGATGATGGAAAGCGGCAGTATCGGCGCGTTCGTGTTTGGCGTGTTCAACCGCCTGCTGATCGTCACCGGCCTGCACCACATCCTCAACAACATGGCGTGGTTCGTGTTCGGCAACTTCACCGATCCAACTACCGGGGCTCTGGTGACGGGTGACCTGTCGCGCTACTTTGCCGGTGATCCGAAGGGCGGGCAGTTCATGACCGGCATGTTCCCGATGATGATCTTCGGCCTGCCGGCGGCGTGTCTGGCGATGTACCGCAATGCACTGCCGGAACGACGCAAGGTGATGGGCGGAATTTTCCTGTCGATGGCGCTGACTTCGTTTTTGACCGGGGTGACTGAGCCGATTGAATTTGCCTTCATGTTTCTGGCGCCGCTGTTGTATCTGCTGCATGCGCTGCTGACCGGGTTGTCGATGGCGATTACCAATGCGCTGAACATTCACCTCGGCTTCACCTTCTCCGGCGGCTTCATCGACATGGTGCTGGGCTGGGGCCGCTCGACGAATGGCTGGTTGGTGATTCCGGTCGGGCTGGCGTATGCCGTGGTGTATTACGCGGTGTTTGATTTCTGCATTCGTCGTTTCAATCTGAAGACGCCGGGGCGTGAGGATGTGGCGACGGCTGAAAAAGCGGTTTTCGCGGAAAACGAACGCGCCGGGGCTTACATCAAGGCACTCGGGGGTGCAGACAACCTTGTGACTGTCGGTGCCTGCACTACGCGGTTGCGACTGGAAATGGTGGATCGCAACAAGGCATCCGATGCAGACCTGAAAGCATTGGGTGCGATGGCCGTTGTGCGTCCGGGCAAGGGTGGCAGTTTGCAGGTGGTGGTCGGTCCGCTGGCCGACAGCATTGCTGATGAGATTCGCCTGGCGATGCCGGCCTTGGGGCGTGCGGTTCTTGCTGAACCTGTAGAGGTTGTCGAAGAGCCGAAAGCGGTTGTGGTCGCAGGCACCGAAGCTCAGCAATGGCTGAATGCGCTGGGTGGTGGCGACAACGTGCTGCAACTGGATTGCATTGCCATGAGCCGGATTCGCTTGCTGTTGGCGGATGGCAATGCGCTGTCCGAGGCGCAGTTGAAGGAGCTGGGTTGTCAGGGTGTCAGCCAGTTGGAGGGTGGGGTCTGGCACTTGTTGGTGGGTGAAAAAGCTGCGAGTTTGAGTGGAGCACTTGAAGCGCTGGTCAATCGCAGTGAGGTCAGTGCCAAGGTTTAGAGGTCTGGTGTCTGGATCGGCCTCATCGCTAGCAGGCTAGCTCCCACAAGAGAATGCATTTCACTGTGGGAGCCAGCCTGCTGGCGATGAACGATGACGCGGACGTCAGGTTTGTGGGTCGACTCGATCCAGCGCTCGATTTACCGCCAGTTCGGCGAGCATGACGATTTGCTGGATACCTAATACCGTGCTGCGCTGCGAACCGCTTAGCTCATTGGCGAAGTTGCTGGCGGCGGTGCTTGCCGAGGCTAACGATTCGCAGGCGTGGGCGAGCAGGCTTTCGGTGTCGACCTCTGGGCGGACCATGAACATGGTGCTCGGTCGGCAGGGCTTTGCGGGGGCGGGGCACAGATAGAAGTCGAGGGCGCGTTTGATGGCTTCGCGGTTTCGGGCCTGGTCTTCGGCGCGGAGGGCTTCTTCGAGTGGGGTTTTGGTTTCGGGGGGTGGGTCGGGAATTAGCTTGTCCAAAATTCAACTCCTGCTACAGCAAGTGAGGATGCCATCGTTCGCCGGATCTCACGCGGCGAAGAGGTGGCAGCTATGTGCAGGGTGAGATCCACCGGAGCAGGCAACCGGCCAGACCGAAGTCTGCCCGCACACAGCCGCCATAAAACAGGCAGCAGATTGAGCTGGCGCCAATTATCGTGGTGTTGGCGCTAGTTGCAAGCATTCCGGGGATCTCACGCCCGGTCGCTGAATTGGCAGCGACAGACAAAGCCTAGAGAGCAGGCGTCCGACGGACAACCTGAAAACCTTGTGGGAAGATTCTGGTTATTCGACACATCATTAAACAGACAAAAACAACCCTCACCCTAGCCCTCTCCCAGAGGGAGAAGGGACTGACCGAGGTGTTTGGTGGATGTACGCCGACGTGAAATACCGAGTCGAACTCATATCCTGAAAAGCCCAAAAATCGGCCCCCTCTCCCTCGGGAGAGGGCTGGGCGGGCGGCGTTCCGATGAGGGGCAGCTCCAACACAAATCAAAAACCGAACACCCCGTGCTCCTCACCACTCAACAGGATGAGCGTTAGCTCGGCTGCAGCTCTTGATCTTGATCCACCGGCCCCGTCGGCAGGCTGAGTGGAGGGATTGATCCGGGGGGTGGGAGCTCAGCGACCGTTCGACGAAGTCGAACACATCGAGAGGAGGTGCAGCGAAGCAAACCGGAGGCGATGCGCCCGGATCAATCCCGGAGCGAAGGAACCCCGAGCCTCAGCGAGCGGGCCGAACGTTGGGGCAAGCGTTTTTTGCTTACTTTTTAGGCGTTTGTAAAAAAGTGAGTCGCCGTAAGGGCGAAACCGCCAGCCGCAGCACCCAAAAAAATGGATATTCACCCAGTCAACAAGAGCATGGTCGCCTATAAGGGCGCCATCGCCGGCAAGCCAACTTCCACAGTTAAATGAGTTAACCCCTCAAATCGTGGCCAACAAAAAACCCGCAGAATTTGCTTTCCGCGGGTTTACATTTTGCCTCTAGAAACTCATCTGCCACTGCCCAGTTAACGCTTGATTACGACTATTGCTACCCACCTCGGCGTTGTAACCAATACTCAGGGTTTGGCGTGCAGAGATCCCGACGTCAACACCTGCCCCGACTATCAGGCTGTCGCGATCCAAAGCACTGCCCTGGACATTGAACCCGGAGCCACCCAAAACAAAGGCCTGACGGGTTTCACTTTCTACGTCGCCGTAAGTGTGGCGCCAGCCAAGGCTACCCCTCGGCGTTACGCTGATACCGTTCTGCAACTGATTAAGCTGCGCCAGTCGCACGCCGAACGTGCTGCTGAAGTTATCCTGGGTCTGGGAGTCCACGGCCAACGCGGCCAAGCCGCCTTTTTCAGTGAACCCTTCGCGGTGATAACGCTGGTACCCCAGATTGGCGAATGGCTCGACGTTGAGCCGGCCACTGCCCAACAAATAGCCCAGTTCCGCAAAGGCTTGTTGGCTGTCGGCATCGTAGTTGCCTTTTGGCCGGTCGCTGAAGCCTTCGAATTCAACCGTACGCTTATTATCTCCGTCATGGCCGCTGTAAGCCGCCCCCAGGCGTAACGCCAGAGGCCCATCCTGGCGCATGGCGTACGCGCCGACATGCCAACTGTGCAGCGTGCCCTCGAAGTTATGGCTGTCGAGGTCAGTCTTCGAATAACCACCGAGTACGCCCATGCGCCATTCGGGCGAAAGCGACCAATCCACGCCCAGCACAGTTCCAGCCGTTCGTTGCTCAAAACTGGAATTGCCCTGTTCGCCGTCGAGCTTGCCGTAGCTGCCAATGCCTTGCAGCCATACGCGGCCCGGTGCGCTTGGATCGTTCAGATTGCGAACAGTGTTCGCAACGTCAGTGGCCGCCAGAACCGGGGTCTGCGATGAATCAAGCCCCACCCGCAAGCCGCTATCGCTGCCCATTTGCTGCATCGCTGTACGCATGCTGGTCATTACCGACGAACTGGCGGCCAGTGTGGCGCTGCTCAAATTGGCATTGCTGCCAGCAGCGAGACTTTCGATGGCTGCACTAATGCCTGCAGCACCTTGAGAGATCGTGATGACAGCGTTGTAAAGGACGTTGGACTTATCCCCATTGACCGGAAATCCAGACCCTGGAGGCCCGAAGATCGGGTCGAAATCGAGTGCAGGGCTTATCGTTTGGATACTTTCAGCGGCATGGGTACCGTTCGCAGTTCGAGCATAACGACTAAGGTCCAGCTTATGAGGAACGTCCACCCGATTGAAGGCATCGCTGATCGTCTCTGCCGCTCTGACTTGATTGAAAAAACCTCCGGCAACAACCGAGGCCATACATACGGTGAAACGATGACGGGTAAGAAACATGCGAGAAATCCTTTTGTCGTTATGACTCGATCATCCTATATAGCGCTTTGGCATTACCAGCAAAAAAGCAGGCAAAAAAAACCGCTGAAATCACTTTCAGCGGTTTTTTTATCAGCGGCCAAAGACTCAGAAATTTTCCAGCCGCCACACCTCATAAGCCGGCGTCTCGTACGGATGACTGAGCTTCAACGCCGCCACAACAGCCACGATCAACTCATCCGCCACTACAAGCTCAACCTTCCATTCCTCAACCCGCTCAACCTGTCCCGCCTCGCCAATGAACGGCTGACTGCCGTCCAACGGTCGAAACTGGCCAGACCCAAGCACCTGCCACGCACAGTGGTCATAGTCACCGATCCGCCCGCCACCGGCAGCGAACACAGCCCCTTTGACCACCTCGACATGACTGTCAGGAACAAAAAACGCCAGCTTGTACACAGGCCTTAGTTCACCCAGACGCGCGCGTTACGGAACATACGCATCCAAGGTGCGTCTTCGTTCCAGTCTTCCGAACGCCACGAGTTCTGCACCGCGCGGAACACACGCTCCGGGTGCGGCATCATGATCGTCACACGGCCATCACGGCTGGTGAGACCGGTAATCCCGCGCGGCGAACCGTTCGGGTTGGCCGGATAACGCTCAGTGACCTTGCCATGGTTGTCGACGAAACGCATCGCCACGCAACCGGACAGATCGGCTTCCAGCAGGGCTTCTTCGCTGGAGAACTCGGCGTGACCTTCACCGTGAGCGATGGCGATCGGCATACGCGAACCGGCCATGCCTTGCAGGAAGATCGAGTTCGACTCCTGAACCTGAACCATCGCCACGCGCGCTTCGAACTGCTCGGAGCGGTTACGCACGAAGTGCGGCCAGAATTCGCTGCCCGGAATCAGCTCGTGCAGGTTGGACATCATCTGGCAACCGTTGCACACGCCGAGGGTGAAGCTGTCGTTACGTTCGAAAAAGCCCTGGAACGCGTCGCGGGCGCGGCTGTTGAACAGTGCCGACTTGGCCCAGCCTTCGCCGGCGCCGAGAACGTCGCCGTAGGAGAAACCACCGCAGGCCACCAGACCTTTGAACTCGTTCAGGTCGACACGGCCGGCCAGAATATCGCTCATGTGCACGTCGATCGCGTTGAAACCGGCGCGGTCGAACGCGGCGGCCATTTCCACCTGACCGTTGACGCCCTGCTCACGCAGCACGGCAACCTGAGGGCGGATGCCTTTCTTGATGTAAGGCGCGGCGATGTCCTGGTTGACGTCGTAGCTGAGCTTGACGCTCAGGCCCGGGTTGTCTTCTTCCAGCAGCACGTCGAACTCTTGTTCGGCGCAGTCGGCGTTGTCACGCAGACGCTGGATCTGGTAGCTGGTCTCGGCCCACTGACGTTGCAGCAGACGACGCTGACCTTCGAACACGGTGTCACCGTTGAAGGTGATGTTGATCTGGCCATTGTTGATCGGCTGACCGATCACCGATACGCAGTCGCCCAGACCGGCCGCGCTGAATTGCGCGAGGATATCTGGCGTGGCGTCCTGACGAACCTGGATCACGGCGCCCAATTCTTCGTTGAACAGGATCGCGGCGATTTCCGCCGAAGACTCGGCAACGCTGTCGAGGTTCAGGCTCAGACCGCAGTGGCCGGCGAAGGCCATTTCCACCACGGAGGTCAGCAGACCACCGTCGGAACGGTCGTGGTAAGCCAGCAGGTGACCGTCGGCGTTGAGGCCCTGGATCACTGCGAAGAAGGCTTTCAGGTCTTCGGCGTCATCGACATCCGGCGCATATTTGCCGAGCTTGCCGTGAACCTGAGCAAGGATCGAAGCACCCATACGGTTCTGACCGCGACCGAGGTCGATCAGGATCAGGTCGGTGGTGCCCTTGTCCATGCGCAGTTCCGGGGTCAGGGTCTGACGGATGTCAGCCACTGGCGCGAAACCGGTCACGATCAGCGACATCGGCGAGGTCACGGTTTTTTCTTCGCCGTTATCGTTCCAGCGGGTGGCCATGGACATCGAGTCCTTGCCCACCGGAATGGTGATGCCCAGCTCAGGGCACAGTTCCATACCGACCGCTTTCACGGTGTCGTACAGACGCGCGTCTTCGCCCGGGTGGCCGGCCGCCGACATCCAGTTCGCCGACAGTTTGATGTCGGAGAGCTTGTTGATACGCGAAGCAGCGATGTTGGTCAGGGTTTCGCCGATGGCCATGCGGCCCGACGCCGGAGCGTCCAGCAGTGCCAGCGGAGTCCGCTCGCCCATCGCCATCGCTTCACCGGTGTAAACGTCAAAACTGGTGGCGGTGACAGCAACGTCGGCCACCGGAACCTGCCATGGGCCAACCATTTGGTCACGGGCCACGAGGCCGGTGATGGTGCGGTCGCCGATGGTGATCAGGAAGCTTTTGCTCGCCACGGCCGGGTGATGCAGAACGCGTTCGATGGACTCGCTGATGTCGAGGTTCGACGGATCGAAGTCATCGCCCAACTCAGCTTCACGAACCACCGAACGGTGCATGCGCGGGGCTTTGCCCAGCAACACTTCCAGCGGCATGTCCACCGGGTTGTTGCCGAAGTGGCTGTCGGTCACGGTCAGTTGCGGCTCGGCAGTCGCCTCGCCCACTACGGCAAACGGGCAACGCTCACGTTCGCAGATCGCCTGGAAGCGCTCGAAGTCTTCCGGGCCGACCGCCAGAACGTAACGTTCCTGGGATTCGTTGGACCAGATTTCGTGCGGGGCCATGCCCGGCTCGTCGTTGGGAATGTTGCGCAGTTCGAAACGGCCACCGCGGTCGCCGTCGTTGACCAGTTCCGGGAAGGCGTTGGACAGACCGCCCGCGCCCACGTCGTGGATGAAGCTGATCGGGTTTTTGTCACCCAGTTGCCAGCAACGGTCGATGACTTCTTGGCAGCGACGCTCCATTTCAGGGTTTTCACGCTGCACGGAAGCGAAGTCGAGATCCGCCGAACTGGTGCCGGTGGCCATCGAGGACGCGGCACCGCCACCCAGACCGATGAGCATCGCCGGGCCGCCGAGGACGATCAGCTTGGAGCCAACGACGATTTCGCCTTTCTTGACGTGTTCTTCACGGATGTTGCCCATGCCGCCAGCGAGCATGATCGGCTTGTGGTAACCACGAACTTCGTCACCGTGCGGGGTGGTGATCGACTGTTCGAAGGTACGGAAGTAACCGGTCAGGGCCGGACGACCGAATTCGTTGTTGAACGCAGCGCCGCCGAGCGGGCCTTCGATCATGATGTCCAGCGCGGTAACAATGCGCTCAGGCTTGCCGTACGGCACTTCCCACGGCTGTTCGAAGCCCGGGATCTGCAGGTTGGACACGGTGAAACCGGTCAGGCCAGCCTTTGGCTTGGCGCCACGGCCGGTTGCACCTTCGTCGCGGATCTCGCCACCGGAACCGGTCGATGCGCCCGGGAACGGAGCAATTGCGGTCGGGTGGTTGTGGGTTTCAACCTTCATCAGGATGTGCACCGGCTCCTGCACCGCGCCGTACTGGCGGGTTTCAGGATTCGGGAAGAAACGGCCGGCAACGTTGCCGACGATCACCGAGGCGTTGTCCTTATAAGCCGACAGAACGCCTTCACTGTGCATCACGTAGGTGTTCTTGATCATGCCGAACAGGCTTTTTTCCTGGTTCTCACCATCAATATCCCAACTGGCGTTGAAGATTTTGTGGCGGCAGTGCTCGGAGTTGGCCTGGGCGAACATCATCAGTTCGATGTCGTGCGGGTTGCGCTTCAAGCCATTGAAGGCGTCGACCAGATAGTCGATCTCGTCTTCGGCCAGAGCCAGGCCCAGCTCGGTATTGGCTTTTTCCAGCGCAGCGCGACCACCACCGAGGATATCGATTGCAGTCAGCGGCTTCGGCTCGGCGTGACTGAACAGACCGGCGGCCTGTTCGAGGTTGGCCAGGACGATCTGGGTCATGCGGTCATGCAGCACGTCGGCAATCTGCTGCGCTTCAGCTTCGCTGAACTGACCGGCGACGTAGAAGGCGATACCGCGCTCCAGACGCTGGATCTTGCTCAGGCCGCAGTTGCGGGCGATGTCGCTGGCCTTGCTCGACCATGGCGAAATGGTGCCGAAACGCGGCAACACCAGAAACAGACGGCCGGTAGGCTCTTGTACCGGAACGCTTGGACCGTACTTCAGAAGGCGCGCAAGCACCTGCTGTTCGTCGCCGGTCAGGACGCCGGTGACTTCGGCGAAGTGAGCGAATTCAGCATACAGGCCACTGACAGCTGGAACCTTCTGGCTCAGTTGCTCAAGGAGTTTGCTGTGGCGAAAGGCAGAAAGGGCAGGAGCGCCGCGCAGGATCAACATCTTCGGGACAGCCTCGGGAAGGGGTGTGCTTTGAGGCCGTGCATTCTAGCCTAAACCGCCCTCAACATCACCCGAAACGCTACGCACGGTTGCACTCGGGTATCAATCTGTGTTTCCGACTTCAGAGTCAGGTAAATCAGCGATTCAGAGGCAGCTTATTTTTACTGTAACAAAATGCCGTCAAGCCCCGTTTCTGCGGGGTTTCGTGCAGTTTTGTGATCGCTAGCAGACTCGCCCTGCACTGTCGAGATATGGCGCCCGCAGCCGTTTGCGTATACTGCGCAGATGTTTTTCCCAACGGCTTTGCGTCCGCGGTACGCCAAATGGCTGATCGCAACCGGACTCTTCCTGATGCTTGGTGGCTGTGTTGATAAACCCAACACACTCGAGCGCGTAAAGGAGGATGGTGTGCTGCGGGTGATTACCCGTAACAGCCCCGCCACCTACTTTCAGGATCGCAGCGGTGAAACCGGCTTCGAATACGAGCTGGTGAAGCGTTTCGCCGACGATTTGGGTGTCGAGCTGAAGATCGAGACCGCCGACAACCTCGACGACCTCTTCGATCAGATCGGCAAACCGAACGGCCCGGTGCTGGCCGCCGCCGGTCTGGTCAGCAGCGATCAGCGCAAGCAGCAGGTGCGCTTTTCGCACTCCTACCTTGAAGTCACCCCGCAGATCATCTATCGCAACGGCCAGTCACGGCCGACCGATCCTGGCGATCTGGTCGGCAAGAAGATCATGGTGCTCAAGGGCAGCACCCACGCCGAGCAACTGGCGGAGCTGAAAAAGAAATTCCCCGGCATCGAGTATGAAGAGTCCGACGCGGTTGAAGTGGTCGACCTGCTGCGCATGGTCGATGAAGGCCAGATCGACCTGACCTTGGTCGATTCCAACGAAGTGGCGATGAATCAGGTGTACTTCACCAACATTCGTGTGGCCTTCGACCTCGGTGATGCGCGCAGCCAGAGCTGGGCGGTCGGCCCGGGCGAAGACAACAGCCTGCTCAACGAAATCAACGCGTACCTGGACAAAGTGCAGAAGAACGGCACCCTGCAACGCTTGAAGGATCGCTATTACGGCCACGTCGATGTTCTCGGCTATATGGGCGCCACGACCTTCGCCCAGCACTTGCAGCAGCGCCTGCCGAAATACGAACAGCACTTCAAGAATTACGCGAAGAAAGAGAAAGTCGACTGGCGTCTGCTGGCGGCCATTGGTTATCAGGAATCGCTGTGGCAGCCGACGGTTACCTCGAAGACCGGCGTGCGCGGGCTGATGATGCTGACCCAGAACACGGCACAGGCAATGGGCGTGTCCAACCGCCTCGATCCGAAGCAGAGCATCATGGGCGGCGCCAAGTACCTGGCTTATATGAAGGATCAGCTCGACGATTCGATCAAGGAGCCGGATCGCACCTGGTTCGCCCTCGCGGCCTACAACGTCGGCAGTGGCCACCTGGATGACGCGCGCAAGCTGACGGCCAAGGAAGGGCTGAACCCGGACAAATGGCTGGATGTGAAGAAGATCCTGCCGCGCCTGTCGCAGAAACAGTGGTACAGCAAGACGCGTTATGGCTACGCCCGAGGCGGCGAGCCGGTGCACTTTGTGGCGAACATTCGTCGCTACTACGACATTTTGACCTGGGTGACGCAGCCGCAACTTGAGGGTGATCAAGTGGCTGAGGGCAATCTGCATGTGCCCGGTATCGACAAGTCGAAACCCGCTCAAGAACCTGCCCCGCTCTAA
>NZ_JBFUIR010000055.1:0-31970 GCF_056401755.1 Pseudomonas sp. P4_D7
GTGCATGGGCCGCACGGGCCGGTATCGCCCATGGTCCAGAAGTTGTCGGAGGCGTAAGGCGCGCCTTTGTTGTCGCCGATGCGGATCATGCGCTCGACCGGCACACCGATTTCCTTGGTCCAGATGTCATACGCTTCGTCGTCGGAGGCGTAGACAGTGACCCAGAGTTTTTCCTTCGGCAGTTTCAGAACGCCGGTCAGGAAGGTCCAGGCAAAGGTAATCGCGTCGTGCTTGAAATAGTCGCCGAAGCTGAAGTTACCGAGCATTTCGAAGAATGTGTGGTGACGAGCGGTATAACCGACGTTTTCCAGGTCGCTGTTCTTGCCACCGGCACGCACGCATTTCTGGCTGCTGGTCGCGCGGGTGTACGCACGTTTTTCCTGGCCCAGGAAGCAGTCCTTGAACTGGTTCATCCCCGCGTTAGTGAACAGCAGGGTTGGGTCGTTGCCCGGAATCAAAGAGCTGGAGGCTACACGGGTGTGGCCTTGCTCTTCGAAGAAGCGAAGGAAGGCTTCACGGATTTCTGCGCTTTTCATTAGGTTCTTCCACGGAGGCTGCGGCCAAAGGCCTGTTCGAAACGTCAACAGACGAAGCGACGGCAAAGGGCCGCATTATATCGGCCCTGCGCGCGGGGTACAGCGTGTTTATACGATAGAAACGGTCAATTGGACGGCTAACGCTGTCACTTGCGCGAAAACTCGACGAATGTCGCGATCACTTGCTCGATTTGCGAGCGATTGACGTCCATGTGCGTGACCATGCGCAGACGCGCGGCAGCGCTCAACTTGATCCCGCGCTCGGCGGCAAAGGCCTTGATCGCTTCAGCTTTTTCACCCATTTGCACATAAACCATGTTGGTTTGCACCGGTTCGACGATGAAACCTGCTTCACGCAAGCCCTCGGCCAGTAACTGTGCGTTGGCATGGTCGTCTGCCAGACGATCAACATTGTGGTCCAGAGCATACAGCCCCGCCGCTGCCAGCAGCCCAGCCTGACGCATGCCGCCGCCGACCATTTTGCGCAAGCGACGAGCCTTGCCGATCAACTGCTCAGAGCCACACAGCACTGAGCCCACCGGCGCGCCAAGGCCTTTGGACAGGCACACCGACACCGAATCAAAGTACTGAGTGATTTCCCGGGCATCGACGCCCAGCTTGACTGCCGCGTTGTAGAGACGCGCGCCGTCGAGGTGCAGTTGCAAGCCTTTATCCTGAGTGAAGCGGCGTGCGAGGGCCAGGTACTCCAGCGGCAGCACTTTGCCCTGCATGGTGTTTTCCAGCGCAAGCAAACGAGTCCGAGCGAAATGGAAGTCGTCAGGCTTGATCGCCGCCGCGACCTGATCCAGATCCAGCGAACCGTCGGCCTGCACTTCCAGCGGCTGCGGCTGGATCGAGCCCAGCACCGCCGCGCCACCGCCCTCGTATTTGTAGGTGTGCGCCTGCTGGCCAACGATGTATTCGTCGCCGCGCTCACAGTGCGCCATCAACCCCAGCAGGTTGCTCATGGTGCCCGTCGGTACGAACAACGCGGCAGCAAAACCCAGTCGCTTGGCCAGTTCGGCCTCGAGACGATTGACCGTCGGATCTTCGCCGTAAACGTCATCACCGGTGTCCGCTGCGGTCATCGCATCGAGCATGGCGGGAGTCGGTTGGGTGACGGTGTCGCTGCGAAGATCGATAACGCTCATGAACCTGGCCTCTAATCAGCAGGGGAAATCCCTTTACGAAGTTGAATTACTGCGGTCATCGCTCGGATTAATCAACCCTTGCGCAAGGAAAAGTCGTTTCGAACCGCCAGAAAATTCGATGGCAATCATCAGAAAGGCGCAATGCACACAGCCACAATCTGTGTTAAAAACGCTGCGCCGCCCGAGAAAGGGCGGCAAAAACGTTCTCAGGGCGGGGTGCAATTCCCCACCGGCGGTAATTGCGCGCAATGCGCATAGCCCGCGAGCGCTTGGCGACGAACACAGCTTCGGTTGTGCGCGATGGCAAGGTCAGCAGACCCGGTGTGATTCCGGGGCCGACGGTCATAGTCCGGATGAAGAGAGAACGGGATTAACGCCAAAGGGCCGTCCGCGCGATGTTGTGCGTGTGCGCACCCTTGAATCCCTTTCGATTCATAACGCCCTGTTTTTCACACAAACAGGAGTCAGAACATGCAACCCACCGCTATCGACAGCAAAAGCAAACACCCTCACGGCGACCGCGTCGCGTTCATTCAGGCCTGCTGGCACAAGGAAATCGTCGACCAGAGCCGTAAAGGCTTCGTCGCCGAAATGCTTGCCTTGGGTTATCAGGAATCGGACATCGACATCTTCGAAGTCGGCGGTGCTTTTGAAATGCCTCTGCACGCCAAGTTGCTGGCCAAGACCGGTCGTTATGCCAGCATCGTCGCCGCAGCCCTGGTCGTGGACGGCGGCATCTACCGTCACGAGTTCGTCGCTCAGTCGGTGGTCAGCGGCCTGATGCAAGTGCAGCTGGAAACTGAAGTGCCGGTGTTCTCGGTATCCCTGACGCCGCATCACTTCCATGCCGGTGACGAGCATCAGAAATTCTTCTTTGAGCACTTTGTACACAAGGGCCAGGAAGCGGCACGGACTTGCGCCGATACGCTGCGCAAGGTTCGCGCACTGCGCCGCACCGAGCCGCATGCTGTAGCGGTCTAAACACGATGAGTGAGATCTCTGGTCTCACTCATTCCCCTGTGGGAGCGAGCTTGCTCGCGAAAGCGGATTGACAGCCAACTTAAATGTTGAATGCCCGATTGCATTCGCGAGCAAGCTCGCTCCCACAGTGGTTCTGTGTAGACCTTGCGATTGAGGTCAGGCGAGGTTTTCGTCGGTAGTCGGGACGATCAGGATGCCCGCGCGCAAGCCGTTCTTGACCTTGGGATTGGGAAAGATGATACGTGCTCCCTCTTCCTCAATGACCCAACGGGTATTGGCCAGATCTTCGGCCAACACATAGCCCATCTCCAACTCTGAAAAGTTTTCGATGTCCTGCGGCAGGTTCAGACGGAATGCATCGCTGTGCTTGATGATTTCCCGGGCGACGCTGAACAGCTGCAAACCGTCCAGCCCCTGCTCCGCCATCTCCGGCTCGTTGCCTTCAATGATCTGCTGCAGACGGGTTTCCAGCAGCGAGACATTGACCCCGTGGTTCTGCCCGAACGGCCGCGCCTTGCCCAGTTCCAGCGTAAAAGCCTCGGCACCGAGCTTGTCGTAGGTGTACGAGCTGAAGACGATCGATGGTTTGTTCTGCAACAGCACCGCTTCCATTCCGGCAGCGCGCAGACGTGCCAGCTCCAGACGCGAATGCTGACGACCTTCCTTCCACGGATACAGCGCGAACTGCTCGATCTTCGAACCGCGAATCGCCGTGTGCAGGTCATAGTGCAGACGCTGGCGATCCGGCAGGCTGAAGAAACTCGCCGCCAGACGTTCCAGCTCACAGGCACGCAGCGCTTCGCTGCCACTGCTTTGTTCATGACGGCCGTTGAACAGCCGATTGACGTCCTGCTCGACGAAACGCTCGCCCTTGCGAATCGCTTCCGGGTTGCCGAACAGGAACAGAATGCGTGCGCGCGGCTTCAGATCGCCGCGGGCGATGTCGTGCAGCAGCCGGTCAAGCAACTCGATCGGCGCTGTTTCGTTGCCGTGAATACCTGCCGACAGCAGCAGGTCCAGGCCATTGTCGCGCGCTTCGGGTGGCCGCACTTCCAGCGCACCTTCGCTCAACCAGCGCATACGCACGCCTTCGACAGTCAGTTGAGTCTTCTCCGCCGGTTCACGGCCGGCGAGGGTCAGTTCAAGCAGTTTGCCGAGGGCGAGCATAGAGCGGTTTCCTTAGTGATCGTGGTTGCAATCCGGGCCGTGCACGTGGTCTTCGTCGTCGCCGACGTCAGCCGGTTCCATTTCCAGTTGCAGACTTACCAGATTAGTCGCCAATGGGCGCAGCAGCAGGTTGGCGTACTCGGCGTCACCTTCTTCAACGTCCACGCCGATCAGCAGTTGGCCACGGCCGTCCTGCTGGATCCACAGCTCTTTGCCTTGCCACATGACCGCGACGCGGGTGCACGAGGTTTGCAGTTGCGTGCCGTCGGTGTCTTCAAGGATCAACTGCAGGGAATCGCTCATGTTTTTACTCTCTTGGGGAGACAAGCCGCGCGCCGCGTTCAGGCGACGCGCCGGCCATCAATTGATCTGGAATGGATAAACCGCGCCCAGTTTAAGGATTTGCGTCAGTTCATCCAGTGCCGTCCGGCATTCAAGCAGCAATTGCGGATCCGCCAGATCGGTTTCGCTCAGGCGGTCGCGGTAGTGCTTTTCAACCCATGCGGTCAACGAACCGTACAACGGTGGCGTCATGATAACCCCTGGGTTGACCGCCGCCAGTTCGGTTTCGTTAAGCGCGACGCGCAGTCGCAGGCACGCCGGGCCACCACCGTTCTGCATGCTTTGCTTGAGATCGAAGACTTTCACTTCGCGGATCAGGCCGCCGGAGCTGGTCAGCTCTTGCAGGTAAGTCCAGACGCGCTCGTTGGCCTGGCACTCTTGCGGCACGATCAGCAGCATCGAACCGTCAGGACGCGAGAGCAACTGGCTGTTGAACAGGTAGGAACGCACCGCATCATCCACGGTGACTGCCGAACGCGGCACACACACGGACTGGAAGTTGCCGCCGACTTTGGCGAGCTTGCTTTGCAGTTCGGCCAGCATCTGATCGGTCTCGAGGAACGCGTCCTCGTGATAGAACAGCACTTCACCGTTACCGACGGCGATCACGTCGTTGTGGAACACGCCTTGATCGATCACGTTCGGGTTCTGCTGCGCGTAAACCACGCCTTCGTCACGCAGACCGTGCAGACGCGCAACGGCTTGCGAGGCTTCGAGGGTCTGGCGCGCCGGATATTTCTGCGGCGCCGGGTAGCGATTGTCGAAGGCACTGCGACCGAATACGAAAAACTCGACGCCCGCTTCGCCATATTCGCGGCAGAAACGTGTGTGGTTGGCCGCACCTTCGTCGCCGAACTGCGCCACTGCCGGCAACGCGGCGTGATGGGCGAAGTGCTGCTGATTGGCGAACATCGCGCCGAGCACGCGGCTGGTGGTCGGGTGCTCGATGCTGCGGTGGTATTTGCAGTTGAGGTTGGCTGCGGTGAAATGCACGCGACCGTCTGCGGTGTCGGCACTCGGGCTGACAGTCGCGGCGTTAGCCACCCACATGCTCGACGCGGAACAACTGGCGACCAGCAGCGGCATCGCCTCTTTGGCGGCGCGCTCGATCACTTGCGCGTCGGTACCGCTGAAGCCCAGACGGCGCAGAGCGGCCACGTCCGGACGCTCCTGCGGTGCGAGCACGCCTTGCTGAAAGCCCATTTCCATCAGCGCTTTCATCTTCGCCAGACCTTGCAAGGCCGCTTCCTTCGGGTTCGAAGACTGCTGGCTGTTGCTCTGGGAAGCAACGTTACCGTAGGACAGACCACCGTAGTTATGGGTCGGCCCCACTAGACCGTCAAAATTGACTTCATAGGATTTCATCAGCGAGGCTCCACGAGAATCTGTTGTTATAGGCTTCAGTAACTATTCTTTTAGACCGAGGCGCGGCCTTCGCGAGCAAGCTCGCTCCCACAGGATTTATGTTGAACACAAAATGTGTGAACACCACTGAATCTGTGGGAGCGAGCCTGCTCGCGAATGGGCATCACGCCATTTTCACGCCAGGCGTCAGGGCAGCAGGCAACACCAAGCTTGGGGTTTCCAGCGAGGCCACCGGGTACGCGCAGTAATCCGCCGCGTAATAGGCGCTGGCGCGGTGGTTGCCCGAAGCGCCGACACCACCAAACGGCGCGCTGCTCGCAGCGCCGGTCAGCTGCTTGTTCCAGTTGACGATACCGGCGCGGCTTTCCAGCCAGAACTGCTGATAACGCGCTTCAGAATCCGACAACAGACCTGCGGCCAGGCCGTAAGCAGTGTCGTTGGCTTYAGCGATCGCCGCTTCGAAATCGGTGTAGCGGATTACTTGCAGCAACGGGCCGAACAGCTCTTCGTCCGGGCGATCGGCAACTGCGGTGACATCGAGGATGCCCGGGGTCAGCAGCGCGGCCTGGGCGTGCGGCTGAGTCATTTCCAGCAGCGACACGGCGCCGTTGGCCAACAGATGTTCTTGAGCATCCATCAGCGCTTTCGCCGCGCCGAGGGAAATCACCGAGCCCATGAATGGCGCTGGTTGCTGATCGAATGCACCGACCTCAATGCTCGCACTGACTTCCACCAGACGCTTGAGCAGACTGTCGCCCCACGCGCCTTGCGGCACCAGCAGACGGCGTGCACAGGTGCAACGCTGACCGGCAGAGATGAACGCCGACTGAATGATCGTGTAAACCGCCGCATCCAGATCAGCGACCTGATCCACCACCAGCGGGTTATTGCCACCCATTTCCAGCGCCAGAATCTTGTCCGGACGCCCGGCAAACTGCTGGTGCAGATGGTTGCCTGTGCGGCTCGAACCGGTGAAGAACAGACCGTCGATGCCCGGGTTCGCCGCCAGTGCGATGCCGGTTTCGCGAGCGCCTTGCAGCAGGTTCAAAACGCCTGCCGGCAGACCGGCTTCGATCCAGCACTTGACCGTCAGCTCGGCGACTTTCGGCGTCAGTTCGCTTGGCTTGAACAGCACGCTGTTACCCGCCAGCAACGCCGGAACGATGTGACCGTTCGGCAAGTGCCCAGGGAAGTTGTAAGGACCAAACACCGCAACCACACCGTGCGGCTTATGACGCAACACGGCAGTCGCGTCGCCCAACGGGCCGCTCTTCTCGCCGGTACGTTCGCGGTAGCTCTGCACCGAGATCGCAATCTTGTTGACCATGCTGGTTACTTCGGTCGCCGATTCCCACAATGGTTTGCCGGTCTCCTCACCGATGGTGCGAGCCAGTTCGTCTGCGTGGTTTTTCAGCGCGGCGGCGAACGCTTCAAGCACAGCGATGCGCTCGTCGAGCGTACGACGCGCCCAACCCGGGAACGCCTGACGCGCAGCCTGCACAGCCGATTCAACCTGAGCAGTCGTGGCGCCCTCCCCCGACCACAGCACTTGCTGGGTCACCGGGTTCAGCGATTGAAAGGCTTCGCCCTGGCCGGCCAGCCACTCACCTGCGATGTATAGCGAATTCATTATTTCGACTCCCGTGCAGCGGACAACGCCACGGCGCGCACTTGATCGCCAGCGTTGAGTTGAAGACGTTTGGCGGTCTGCGGATCGACCACCAGAGTGCCGGCAGCCAGACGCGCCGGCGCAGCGGTGATGCGGCAGTCTTCGCGTTTGCGGTTATGGATGATGAACGGCGTGGCGTCTTCGCCCGGCGTGCCAACGGCGAGCACCAGCGCTTCACTGTCACGCACTGCGCGGATCTTGCCGGTTTCGCATTCGATGGCCGGACCTGCGTCGAAGATGTCGACGTAACCCTGGTAGCTGAAACCTTCGCTCTTGAGCATCGCCAAGGCGGGCTCGGTGTCCGGGTGCACCTGACCGATGACGTTACGTGCGCCTTCGGAGAGGAAGCAGGTGTACAGCGGGAATTTCGGCATCAGCTCAGCAATGAACGCCTTGTTGCCGACACCGGTCAGGTAATCGGCCTGGCTGAATTCCATCTTGAAGAAGTGACGACCGAGACTTTCCCAGAACGGCGAACGGCCGGCGTCATCGGACACACCGCGCATTTCGGCGATGATCTTGTTGCCGAACAATTCAGGGAATTCCGCGATGAACAGCATGCGCGCTTTGGACAACATGCGACCGTTCAGACCGTTGCGGTAATCGGCGTGCAGGAACAGCGAGCACAGCTCGGAATTGCCGGTCAGATCGTTGGCCAGAAACAGCGTCGGGATCTCGCRATAGATGTTCAGCTCTTGCGAAGCGCTGACGGTCAGACCGACACGGAAGTTGTACCACGGCTCACGCAGACCAACGGCGCCAGCAATGGCGGAAATCCCTACCACGCGGCCATCGTCGTCTTCGAGCACGAACAGGTAGTCCGCGTCGCCACGGCCAGCTTCGCCGCGAAAGGTCTTCTCGGCCCAGCCGACCCGGTGGGCCAGACGTTCTTCATTGGCCGGCAACGTGGTCAGGCCGGTGCCGGTGCTGCGGGCCAGGTCGATCAGAGCGGATAAATCGCTGCTGCGTACGGGACGAACAATCATGCTATCTCCTCAAACGGGCCGCCTTCGCCACCCGTGAAACTCGCTAAGGCGTTAAACCGCCACCAGGCGCACGCTGGCACCTTCACCGACGCCCAGGGCTTCGGCCGCTTCCAGATCCAGAGTCACCGGTTTGCCCGGTGCGTAATCCAGCTCCAGCAACACCGCGCGGTAATCCTGCAACTGCGCGTTAGCCACCAGATACTGACGCCCGGCACCTTTCACCGGCTCGCCGATCTTCACCGGCACCACTCGGCTCTGAGCGATCGAACGGATCCCCGACACACGTGCATGCAGGGTCGGGCCACCGTCGAAAATGTCGATGTAGTGATCGGTCTCGAAGCCTTCGCGCATCAGGATGTCGAAGGTGATCTGCGCACGCGGGTGCACCTGGCCCATCGCCTCTTGGGCGGAATCCGGCAGCAGCGGTACGTAGATCGGGTAATGCGGCATCAGCTCGGCGAGGAACGTACGGCTTTTCAGCCCGCACAGGCGTTCGGCTTCGGCGTAATTGAGGTCGAAGAAATTGCGACCGATGGCATCCCAGAATGGCGAATCGCCGTTCTCATCGCTGTAACCGACGATCTCGGTCACCACCGAATCGGCGAAACGCTCAGGGTGGCTGGCAACGAACAGCAGACGGCCACGGGAGTTGAGCTCGGACCACGGCGAACCGACCAGCTCGCGCTGCACGTAGAAACTGGTCAGCAAGCTGTTGCCGGTGAGGTCGTGGCACTGCGAAAGCACGTGGATCTTGTTGTGGATCTTCAGCTCGCGGGAGGCGTGGACGAAGGTCTCGTTGCGGAAGCTGTAGAACGGCTCCGAGTAACCGGCCGAAGCAACAATCGCCGAGCAGCCGACCAGCTTGCCGGTGGCGGTGTCTTCGAGGACGAAGAAATAGCTCTCCTCGCCATTGAAGCTCACTTCGGCGGCAAACGAGGCTTCGCTCGCGGCGATCTTGTCGCTCAGACGTTCCACGTCATCCGGCAAGGAAGTGACACCAATCGGGCTGTCCGCAGCCAGACGCTGTACCTCGCCCAGATCAGCCATTTGCGCGGGGCGCATCACCAGCATGGTGTCACTCCTTTCTCTTATAAATTCACAGAAAAAAACACCGGACACTGTGGGAGCGAGCTTGCTCGCGAAAGCGGTGTACCAGTCAGCATAGATGGCGACTGAAACTCCCTCTTCGCGAGCAAGCTCGCTCCCACAATGAATCTCACCGGCATCAAAAATTGGGTTCGACGCCTGAAAAACTCCAGGCGCCGAAGGGTCTATCAGGCTTGCGTCAGTGCAGCAGCAGCGCGTTCGAAGCGGTCCAGGCCAGCATCGATATCGGCGTCTTCCACCACCAGGCTCGGGGCGAAACGGATCACGTCCGGGCCGGCTTGCAGAATCATCAGGCCTTCTTTTTCAGCGGCGTTGAAGATGTCTTTGGCCTTGCCTTTCCAGGCATCGCTCAGCACGCAACCGATCAGCAGACCGAGACCACGCACCTGAGTGAACAGGCCGTATTTCTCGCCGATCTGCTCAAGGCGCGCCTTGAACTTGTCGTGCTTGGCGTTCACGCCGTTCAGCACTTCAGGGGTGTTGATCACGTCGATTACCGCTTCAGCGACCGCACACGCCAGCGGGTTGCCGCCGTAGGTGGTGCCGTGAGTGCCGACGACCAGATGTTTGGCCAGCGCTTCGGTGGTCAGCATCGCGGCGATCGGGAAACCGCCGCCCAGGCTCTTGGCGCTGGTCAGGATGTCCGGGGTCACGCCGTAATGCTGGTAAGCGAACAGCTTGCCGCTGCGGCCCATGCCGGTCTGCACTTCGTCGAACACCAGCAGCGCGTTGTTCGCGTCGCACAGTTCGCGGGCACCTTGCAGGTAAGCCAGTTCGGCCGGCAGTACGCCGCCCTCGCCCTGGATCGGTTCCAGCACGACCGCGCAGGTCTTGTCGGAAACCGCAGCTTTCAGCGCGGCCAGGTCGTTGTAAGGCACGTGGGTGATGCCGGTGATTTTCGGGCCGAAACCGTCGGAGTACTTCGACTGGCCACCGACGTTGACGGTGAACAGGGTACGACCGTGGAAGCTGTTCAGCGCCGCAATGATTTCGTACTTCTCAGTGCCGAAACGGTCGAACGCAACGCGACGGGCCAGCTTGAACGCGGCCTCGTTGGCTTCAGCGCCCGAGTTGCAGAAGAACACGCGCTCGGCGAAAGTGGCATCGATCAGCTTGTGCGCCAGGCGCAGGGCTGGTTCGTTGGTGAACACGTTGGACACGTGCCACAGCTTGTTCGCCTGTTCGGTCAGTGCACCGACCAGCGCCGGGTGCGCATGGCCCAATACGTTAACGGCAATCCCGCCGGCGAAGTCGATCAGCTCGCGGCCGGCCTGATCCCAGACGCGGGAACCGGCGCCACGCACCGGAATGAAAGCGGCAGGCGCGTAGTTGGGAACCATTACCTGGTCGAAATCGGCGCGTTGTACCGCAGCGTGCTCAACGGACATCGGAGYCTCCTGAAGAGGAACACTCGCCTGAAACTGGCGAGCTTGGTGAGGATTGTAAGGACAGTTTTCAGCCCGGCCTTGTCGCCAAGCGACAACTTCTTATAGCGCAAACCCCGGATTTTCCCGGGTTTACGGCAATGCGACATATAGCGTCGCAAAGGCGCAGTTTAACTGGCACCGTCGATTTGCGGCAGGCTGCAGAGAATACCAACTCAACCCTGCGACAAAGGTATAAATATGTACCGCACAAGGGTGGCCGGTTCCTGATTTGCTGCGCGTTCTTTTCAACGCCAAGGAATGGCCCATGCACCTGACTCAGCGACACCCTCCGACAGCCTCGACCGCCACGAACAACGCGCTGCATCCAGACGATCATTACCTGCCACTGAAAAATGCCTTGCCCGATTGGCTCGGCGCCGCGACACCGACTCGCCGCCTGGCACTCACGAACAGCCTGCCGCGCCTGTCCCTCACTCTCCAGTCGGCACCTGCCGAGCAACATCAGCAGATGAACAGCCTCAACGCCACGCAATGGGCCGCGCAGAGCAAGGTCGATCAAAGCCTGGAACACTTGCAGGACGCCAGCACCTTTGCCGAGCCCTTGCTCCAGCAAGAACTGAAAAACTGGTTCGGTCTGGACCTGGATGTGCGCAACACCTTCGTGCGCCTGTACATCCCCGCAACCACTCCGTGGTTTCCGATCCGCACCGGTACGCGCGCCTGGACCGTGTCGTTACTGGAGGCCGCGCTGAACAACTTCGAGGAATCGGAAACCCATCACGACGCCTTCGAAGCTGACTCGACCTTCGTCACTCGTCCCACCGTCAGCGGCCAGTTCAGTCCCCTGCCGGCGATCAAGGCAAAAATGAGCATCGCCGCTTTCACCCGGTTGTGCCGAAGGCTGGACATCGGCGCGCGATACAAGGCCCATCTCGAAGACAACCTCGGCTATACCGATCCAATGGTGGCCACCGTACTGCGCAACAAAATCGATGACAGCCAGAAAGCCGCAATGAAAGCCGCCCTGCAGTGGGCGCGGATGAACCGCGATGTGTCGGAAAGCTATTTTCGCTTGATCGATGCCGTGCTCGACGGCATGAAGGGCCTGTACATCAGCGGGGCAGCGGTGTTGTGCCATGATATGGGGATGCTGTGCGCACCGCTGACCGGTATCGTCGTGTTTGCCCCCGACCTGTACGCCTCGCGAGACCCGGCACGGGTGGTGGCTTATGTCCCCGATGATCCCGAGCACCCCTTCAAGGAATACGCCTCGACCTACGACCTGGTCGCCGAACTGACCCGCCAGTTGCGCTCGAAAGACTACCAGCAGTTTTTCAGCCGATTCGTGAACCACGAACATCGAGGTGTTTTCTTCAGCACCCTCAATAGCCGCTTGAGCCAGATCATGTGGCACCCGCCCGAGTCCGGTAGCTCGCTGCCCGCATGGCGCGACACCGCTGTCGAGCGCCCGGATCTGCAAACCACGCTGACCGCGTTCCATGACAATCTCTGGCAACACATCCATCACGCGAAACTGAACAAGATCTTCAATGACGCCCGGGTGATCGCCGTCCCCACCGCCGTGGTCGACCAGAAAGCGCGCTGGGCCTTCTGGGACTCGGTGAGCAACATCATTTCCACCATCGTGCAGACCGCCGCGCTGATCGTTGCGCCGTTCGTGCCGGTGCTGGGTGAAGCCATGATGGCGTACATGGCCTATCAAATGCTCGATGAAGCGTTCGAAGGCGTCATCGAGTGGGCGCAGGGGCGAACGACTGAAGCCTTGGAGCACTTGATGGGCACCGTGGAATCGATGATCCAGTTGGGCCTGTTCGCCGTGGGCGGCAAGATTGGCGCGGCCGAGTTCCGCAAGATTTTGCCCAAGGAAGTCGTGGCGTTCATCGACCGCTTCAAACCGGTAAAACTGGCCAGTGGCAAGACCCGCTATTGGGAGCCGGATCTCGAACGCTACAAGCACCCGCAGGTTCCAACGGCAGATTCGCAACCCGATGCGCTGGGTTTGCACACGCATCAGGGCAAGCGCCTGCTGCCCTTGGAGGATGCCCACTTTGCAGTAAAAGAAAGCCAGGTGCCGGGGCAGTACCGCATCGAACACCCGAGCCGCCCCGACGCTTACCAGCCGGTGGTGCGCCACAATGGCGAAGGCGCCTGGCACACTGAACTCGAGCAACCGCTGGAATGGGATGGCGAGACGGTTCTGCGCCGTATCGGTTCTTCCGTCGAGAGCCTGTCGCCGAACGAGCGCGAAACCGTCTTGCGGATCAGCGGAACCAGCGAAGACGCGTTGCGCAAGATGCATGTCAATCAGGAAAAAGTCCCGCCTTTGCTTGCCGACAGCATCCAGCGCTTCAAGATTGATCAGCAGTTGCAACGCTTCATCGATCAGCTCGACAGCCATGTCGCCGAAGAGTTTTTGCGCGCCGACCCGGTCACACAGCTGCAGGTGCTCAGCGAATACGGGCGTTGGCCAAGCGATAAGTGCCTGCGTCTGCTCGATCGACAAGGGCAGCAGCTGTGGCAATCGTCTGCGGACACAAGCCTGCCCGTGACCGAACTGCGCCAGGACAGTCTGGTCGGTGACGACGTGCTCAAAACCCTGCTCTATAGCCTCGACGAGACGCAGATCAAAGCCTTGTTGAACGAACCCTTCGCGGGACCGACACTGTCCATCGAGGTACGCAGCCAGAACCTGCGCAAGCAAGTGGCCGATCTCGCCAAACGCAACAGGAGCGCGCTGTTCGAGACGCGTTATCAGGCCCTTCAGCACCTCGATGATCCGTTGGCGACACGACTCAAGGCCCACCCTCCCGAACTGCCGGCCAGCATCACCCGCGAACTGCTCGATACCGCGACCGGCAGCGAACTGTTGCAGATCAGCGAAGGACAATTGCCCGCACGCCAGCAGGCACTCATGCAGATGGCCAGTCAGGAGGTGCGCGTTACCCGCGCCTATGAAGGCCTGGAGCTGGACTCGGTGAGCAATTCCGACTCCGACTCTCTGGCGCTGCACAGCCTCAAATTGTTGCCGGGCTGGAGCGGCGATGTACGCATCGAGATCCGGGACAGGCGCTACGAGGGCCCGCTACTGGACACCATCGGCCGTGAAGATGCAGCCGCACACAAGGTTCTGGTTCGCCGCGACGATGGCCAATATCAACCTTACGACGATCGTGGGCAGCAGCTGCATTCGTTCAGCGATTTTTATTCCAGCCTGTTGTACGCATTACCCGACAGCGAGCGCCAGAACCTCGACATCCGGATTGGCCAGGGCCAGGCGCTGAAGGCGACCATTCGCGAACGTACGCTTGAGCGCAACGAGTTGCGTCAGGTGATCGGCGATACGCCGACCCAACCGTCGGCCGTCGACACGCTGCGGCTGCTGGGGACCGATGGTTATCCCCCAGCTCCACCACGTCCGCCGCGCCCCAGTACCCAACCGCGCACACTCGAAGAAGACATCCGGGTGCTCTATCCGCGAATGTCGAACCGTGAGGTGGGTTATCTCGTCGAAAGCATGCTGCGCAGTCCCGCTGGCCCGCGCGCAGAGATACTTCGCTTACAAAATGACTACCTGCAATTGCAGAACGAACTGCATGTCTGGGCCAACAATCCGCCCGCCATTCACCCCGAAACCGGTACGGCGCTAACGCAGCTGGAGAGGCGCGCCGAAATCCAGAACCGCAGGTTGCTCAGGGACGAATTACTCAAAAGCTGGCGACGGGAGAACGTCACGCACTACGATCAACAGGGCGCCGCTGGGCACGCCGTGCTGCTGAAGCACGCCATCATCGGCGACTTGCCCGTCCTCTCGAGCGATTTCAGTCATATCACTTCGCTCGGCATTGATGGCAGCCCCATGACCACCTCGGTCGAGCGCTTTTTGCAGTCTTTCAGTCAGTTGCAGATTCTGGATGCGCGCAACCTCAATCTGCCAAGCCTGCCACAAGCGCTGACCTCGATGCGCTCGCTGCGCGAATTGAGATTACGCGATTGCCGAGTCAGCCTGACAACGGTCACCGAGTCGGTGTTCGCCTCTATGCCGCAACTCACCCTGCTCGATCTGGAAGGCAACGCGCTGGGCTTGCCGCCGGACCTGCACTCGATGCCTGCATTGCGTTACGTCAATCTGTCGAATACCGGTATTTACACGGTGCCCGACGACTTGCTGGATCATCCACGCCTGATCTCGGCGCAATTCGATCGCAACCGCATCACCCGGATACCGGAAAGGTTTTTCAACCTGCCCAGCTCCCTCAGCGACGGTTACACCTTTGCTGACAACCCGTTGAGTGCGGCCTCTCGCGAACGGGTGAAAGTGTTCTTCAAGCACACCGGAAAGTACTTCGGTGTCCGGCCTGTGCAGGAAGATCTGCAGCGCACGATCGCCTTGTTCCCAGCCCTTGATGCTGAAAAAGCTACACAGATGTTGTACCGACTGCCCGGGCCGTTGGCCGAATTCGGTGCACAGTTGTCGCGCTGGGAAGATGAACTCGGCGCCCTGAACCTCGAACTCAATCAATGGACCAACCAGGCCGCCGTCCTTGACCCTGAGACTGGCGAACGTCTGCCCCTTGAAGCACAAACCCGCGAACTGGACGCCAGGCGATCCTTTGCGCAACAGATCGAGCAGCTCTGGCGCAGCCCGCCCGGCTACTACCGCCTCAAAGTACTCAGGGCAACGGCAACGTTCACGGGGGATATGCCGACGCTCAACGCCGGTTTCGAGCACGTTACCCGGCTGGACCTCACCGGCAACGCCAATATCACCAACGCCCTGCGCTTCGTCGAGCGCTTCCCGAACCTGGCCGAGCTGAAAATGAACGGCTTCGAACTGGAGCCGCTTGCGCTTGGCGAAGTAAAACTGCCTCGACTGACCGACCTGGAGCTKAAAAATTGTGGCGTGGTCATGACCCCGGAAAATCAGGCTGTGCTGCTGTCACTCGACAGCCTCGACTCGCTGAACTTGAGTAACAATCCGCTGGGGACGTTCCCCGACCTGAACCTGCTGCCCCAACTGGACGATCTCGACCTGTCCAACTGCGGGCTGACCGTCGTGCCTGAAGGATTGACCAGCCATCCGGGGTTTCGAACCGTGGTGCTTGCGGGGAACCGCATCACGCAACTGCCTGACGCGCTGTTCGACCTTCCCGCCGATCGCAGTTACGGCATTGACCTGGCCGACAACCCGCTATCGGCAGCCTCCCGCGACCAGATCAAGAACTACTTCCGCAGCCATCGAAACGACTTTGACGTACTGGCTGACGAGCAAGACGTTGCCCTCGCCCGGCAGTTGTTTCCCGGTCTGAACGCCCAAGAGGCCAGCGAGATGATCTACGACTTGCCTGGCGACCTGGCCGGCGGTCGAAAACAACTCGTGCGCTGGAGAGCGGAGCTGCAACAAATGCGCGAGGATCTGGCGCTCTGGGGCCTGGAAACGCCATCAGCGCACCCGGTTACAGGTCAGGTGCTTAGCGAAGGCGAGCGTCTGGTGCAACAAGACGCGCGTTCCGCCTTCAAGGAGCTCATGGAGGATTTCTGGCGTGAAAGGTCAATTGACACCGGCGCGCGCACCGCGTCTTTTGCGACAGACCTGAAGTTCTTCGGCGAACTGCCACGCCTGACTGTGAATTTCGATCACGTGACAAGCCTCAAGCTTGCAGGCAATGCAACGACCACAGGCATCGAGTCGTTTGCTGCCTTGTTCCCGAATCTTCAGGCGCTGGAACTGAAAGCCTTCGCGCTCGATGACATCCCCTCATTCGTCGGGCGCCTCAAGGATCTCAAAGCGCTCAAACTGACTGACTGCGCGCTGACACTCACGCCTGAAGGGCAGCAACTGCTCGGTGCCATGTCCAAGCTGCAGTTGCTCGATCTGAGCCACAACCCGCTGACAATCGCACCTGATTTGAACGCCTTGCCAGACCTGACGAGCGTTTCACTTGCCCATACCGATATCAGCAGCGTGCCCAAGGGTATCGCCGAACATCCGGCACTTGAAATTCTCCATCTCAATAACAACAACATCACCGAGCTGCCGGACGCGATTTTCAGCTTGAGTGCCGATCAGGCCGACGGCGTATATCTGAACGATAATCCGCTGTCCTTGAATGCTCGCGAGCGCATCAAGCGCTACTACGCCACACAGGGACGCCACTTCCGGGTCAAACCGGCATCGGCTGACATTGCCATGGCGCAAAGACTGTTCCCGCGACTGGGTGACAACGCGGCCATCAACATGATTTATCGCCTGCCCGGGACATTGCTGGCCGGCACGACTCAACTGCTCAGTTGGGAGGCAGAAATCGCCCGAATGATGGGAGATCTCAACGCGTGGCGTGAGCGTCTGCCGATCAACAATCCGTTGACTGAACTGCCATGGACTGCGCAGGAAAGAGCCACAGAACTCGCCGCCAGACAAGAGTTCAGCGACGAGCTTGAGCAACTCTGGCGCGGCCGGCGTAACGACAATTCAGCACTACGGCTCAACACCTTCGATGCCAAGCCGGCGTTTACCGGTGAGTTACCGGAGCTGAGCACCGATTTCACTCACATCAGGCATCTCAAACTTCAGGGCAATCCAGGGCTGAAGGTTTCCGGGGGGTTTCTCAGAAGCTTCAGCGGATTGCAGGGGCTGGAACTGCTGGACTTCGCCCTCGGCCGCATACCTCAAGCACTGCAAGGTCTGCCATCGCTTGAAACGTTGATGCTGAGCAAGTGCCAGATCACTCTGGATCCTGACGGACAAGCGATCCTGTCCACGCTGACCCGATTGAAATCGCTGGACTTGTACAGCAACACATTGCAGGCCACGCCCGATGTATCGACACTGCAAAACCTGACCTTCATCGATCTGATCAACACCGGGATCGATAGTGTGCCTGCCGGGCTGGAACAACTGCCGCATCTGGAAGTGGCGTTGCTGAACGACAACAACATCATCGAACTACCGGCGGAACTGACGCGTTATTCCGGTCGCGGCATGGAACTGGGCAGCAACCCGTTGTCAGAGGCTTCCAGAGAACGAGTCAAAGCCGCTTTCCAGGCCAAGGCCGACAACTTTGGTATCCCCGCTCGACAGGACGACATCGAACTGGCTCAAAGTCTTTACCCATCGCTGTCCGGCTTCGACGCCAACGATCTTATCTACAGCCTTCCGGGTACGCTGGCCGATGGACGTCTTGAGCTGATGCGCCGCAAAACCGACCTGGCCGGCCTGCTCGACCGCCTGGACACCTGGGCAAATGAGCCTCCCAGCGATCCTGTAACGCAGATGCCACTTGGGAACGACGCTGCAGCCACGGAAAAACTTAATCGCCAAACCTTCAGGCTCAACCTGGAAAAGGAACTGCGCCTAACGCCCACGTTCCTGACAGATCCAGCGGTTTACTGCGAGTTGTCGTTTACCGGTGAGCTGCCGCCGCTGACTGCGCGCTTTGAACACATTGAAAAGTTGAATCTGACCACCAAAGCGTCCGCCCCGCGTCGGGTTGATCGTCTGCTGGAGCTTTTCCCGAAGCTCAAAGACGTCTACATCCGCAAATTTCCGCTGGGCGAGATTCCCGCCCCGATCTTCGCTATGGACAGGCTGCGCAGCCTGCATCTGCCCGACTGTGGAATCACCCTGACTGAACCGGCTGCAGAGGCCTTCGCAGGCTGGAAAAACCTGAGTTCCGTGGACCTGAGCAACAATCCGCTCAACATTGTTCCAGACCTGAGGCATCTCCCGCAGTTGGACAATCTGCGTCTCGGCAATTGCGCCTTGAGCAAGGTGCCTGACGGTCTGTTCGAGCTGCCTCAATTGACGAGCGCGGACTTGTCCGGGAACGCGATTACCGAGTTGCCAGGCGAGTTTCCTTTACAGCCCGGCGACGCGGTGACCGAATACAACTTCGACGACAACCCCCTTCACCCGGAAAGTCAGCAACGCCTGGACAGATACACCACGGCGTTTAACGAGCAAATGAGCGAAAGATGGAGGACGGGGGTCCGGCGCGAACTTGACGACTTCGTGGATTCGGATTTTTCCGATGGCGAGGAGCGACCATTACCATCGACAAGGCATAGCTGACCCGCCGTCAGCCACGCTCTGGCGGCACTGACGACAACTCGAACGGGCTGCTGCTGCGCCGCTGGTTGCGATCTTCCCGCGGCGTGGCACCGAAGAAGTTGCGATAGGCGCTGGAGAAATGCGGCCCCGAGGAGAAGCCACAGGACAGGCCGATCTGGATGATCGACTTGCTGGTCTGCATCAACATCTGCCGGGCCTTGTTCAGGCGCAGTTCCAGGTAGTACTGGCTCGGCACACGGTTGAGGTATTGCTTGAAGATCCGCTCCAACTGGCGACGGGACACGCACACATGCTGGGCGATTTCGTCGGTGGTCAGCGGTTCTTCGATGTTGGCTTCCATCAGCAACACCGCTTGGGTGAGCTTCGGATGGCTGGAGCCGAGACGGTTCTGCAACGGGATGCGCTGACGCTCGCCGCCCTCGCGAATGCGTTCAACGACCAGTTCTTCCGAAACCGCTCCGGCCAACTCTGCACCGTGATCGCGAGCCAATACCGCCAGCAGCAGATCAAGCACGGACATGCCGCCACACGCGGTCAGGCGATCACGATCCCAGTCGAACAGATGACTGGTGGCAATGACTTTAGGGAAACGCTCGGCGAAATCGTCCTGCCAGCGCCAGTGCACGGCAGCACGATAACCGTCGAGCAACCCCAGTTGCGCCAACGGATAGACACCGGCCGACAGACCGCCGATGACCGTACCCGCACGTACCAATTGCTTGAGCGCACTGCTCAGTGCCGGCGCCAATGTGGTCGGCGGTTCGTCAGCGAGCAGGAACAGTTTCTGGAAGTTTTCGAGTTTGCCGGTCCAGGCTTCACCGGGCAATTGCCAGGCGCCTTCGGCCGCCGCTGCGGTCACGGCTTCCGCCTGCAGGAACGACAGCTCGTAAACCACCTCCGGGTGCACACGCTGAGCAACACGCAAGGCTTCCTCCGCCAGCGCCAGCGTCAACGCTTTAGTGCTGGGCCAAATCAGGAAACCAATTCGATGGGCAGTCATGGGCGGGCGATCCGAAACGAAGAACAGTGATGAAGGCATGGGCCAATGCTAGCCCGTAAATGAACACAAATCATGAGGCTGACAGAGATCCATTGTGGGAGCGAGCTTGCTCGCGATGGCGGTGTATCAGTCAACATCGTTGCTATCTGAACTACCGCTTTCGCGAGCAAGCTCGCTCTCACAGGGGATTTTGGTCAGTCTCTAGGTCGCGAAGCATGACCTAATCTGGTGCATAACGGCAGCGATTACTTGAGGCTGCCCGAGAGGAATTGCTGCAAACGTTCCGATTGCGGATTCACCAGCACTTCGCGCGGGTTGCCGCTTTCTTCAACCACACCTTTGTGCAGGAACACCAACTGGTTCGACACTTCACGGGCAAAGCCCATTTCGTGCGTAACCACGACCATGGTGCGACCTTCCTGAGCCAGTGCTTGCATGACTTTCAGCACGTCGCCCACCAGCTCCGGGTCGAGGGCTGAAGTCGGTTCGTCGAACAGCATCACCTCAGGCTCCATCGCCAGCGCACGGGCGATCGCCACACGCTGCTGCTCGCCACCGGACATGTGCCCCGGGAACGCGTCTTTACGATGGGCCACGCCGACCTTGTTCAGGTAGTACTCGGCTTTCTCGCGGGCTTCGTACTTGGGTACGCCCAGTACGTGCACCGGCGCTTCCATGATGTTTTCAATAGCAGTCATGTGCGACCACAGGTTGAAATGCTGGAACACCATCGACAGGCGCGAACGCATGCGTTGCAGCTGTTTCGGATCAGCGGCTTTCAGCGCGCCGTCCTTGTTCGCCACCAGTTTCAGCTCTTCGTTGTTGAGCAGAATCTTGCCCGCGTGCGGCTGCTCGAGCAGGTTGATGCAGCGCAGGAAAGTACTTTTGCCGGAGCCACTGGAGCCGATGATGCTGATCACATCGCCGGCTGCCGCTTTCAGGGACACGCCCTTGAGCACTTCGTGACTGCCATAGCGTTTATGCAGGTCTTGGACTTCAAGTTTGTACATGCGGTCGGTTCTCACAAAAACAGTCAGTCAGTCGTTGAGCAAGCGCCCGTGACGCAGCGCTTCGCGCCCCGCCACCTTGGCCAGCCAGAAACCGGGTTGGGCATAACGCAGCCGTTCAATGGCAAACAGCACCCCGGAGGTACCAGCACACACCGTGCTGACCCGATCGGACAGAGGATCAATCACTTCAAAAATCTCGTCGCCCGCCTCGACCCACTCGCCGGGCTTGCGCAGAAAACTTACGACGCCCGGATGCGGCGCGAACAGCAACTCGGTGCCTTCGAACGGCATGCCTTCACAGGCTTCGTGTGCTGGGTTCGGCCACTCGCCAGTGATCAAACCCTGCTCGGCGAGGAAGGCGAGAATGCCTTCAGCATAGGCGCAGGCTTCAGCGCGACCGGTGTCGGCCTGACCGCCCAGCTCAATCGTGGTCGCCAGACACGCCAGCGGAATCTGCGCATCGGGGAACTGCCGCGACAGACGCAGCCACGGCAGCGAACAGGCTTCATCGAACGAACTGCCGCCGGAATCTTCCGCCAGCAATCCGACCTTCACATTCAGATGCGCGGCCAGTGAGCGCCACTGCGGCCAGTGCTGCGGCAACGCGTACATGTGCAGCGCGGCTTCGGCATCGCAGTGCAAGTCCAGCACCACATCAGCGGTGCAGGCATGGCTTAGCAAAACTCGCTGCATGCCTTGCAACTGGCTGCTCGCCTCCGGCAATGCCGCCAGATGATCGGCCATCGCCTGACGGATCAGACGCACATTGGCGTGCGGATCATCACCGAGGCTGTCAGCCAAAGCGGCCGCAACCGGCGCGCTCAGTTCGACGAAATCACGATTGAAATTCTTGCCACTGCCGGCCTCGAAGCGGCCCTGGTGATTGCCTTGCAGCAATTGCCCGAGACCCAAGGGGTTGGCGACCGGCACCAGTTCGATGACACCGTTGAGCAAGCCTTTGGCTTCGAGTTCGCCGAGGCGCTTTTTCAGCTCCCAAGCGGTGCGCATGCCTGGCAATTCGTCAGCGTGCAGGCTGGCCTGAATGTAGGCCTTGCGCTCACCGCGTCCGAAACGGAACACGGAAATCTTGCGCTCGCTGCCCAGGTGGCTCCACGGCAATACGTGGTCGATGCGTTCCATATCAGTGCTTCCGCGGGGCCAGGTAGCTCAACCAGCGACGCTCGGCCAGTTTGAACAGTTTGACCAGAATGAACGTCAGGCACAGGTAGAACACGCCAGCGGTGATGTACGCCTCGAACGGCAGATAGAACTGCGCGTTGACCGTGCGCGCTGCGCCAGTGATGTCGATCAAGGTCACGATGGAGGCCAGACTGGTGGTCTGCAGCATCATGATCACTTCGTTGCTGTACTGCGGCAGTGCCCGGCGCAGGGCCGATGGCAGCAGAATGCGTTTGTACAGTTTGAAGCGCGACATGCCCATGGCTTTGGCCGCTTCGATCTCACCGTTCGGCGTGGCCTTGAGGCTGCCGGCGATGATCTCGGCGGTGTAGGCGCTGGTGTTGACCGCGAAGGCCAGGCACGCACAGAACGTTG
Organism: Pseudomonas sp. P4_D7; assembly: GCF_056401755.1. Classification (NCBI taxonomy): domain Bacteria; kingdom Pseudomonadati; phylum Pseudomonadota; class Gammaproteobacteria; order Pseudomonadales; family Pseudomonadaceae; genus Pseudomonas; species Pseudomonas sp. P4_D7. The sequence continues at coordinate 22,346 of NZ_JBFUIR010000055.1, forward strand.
CACTGGACAACCACGGCCACAAGAAGCTTTCGCGTACTGCTTCGAACTGCGCCAAACCGTAGTAGATCAGGAACAGTTGCACCAGCATCGGCGTGCCACGGATCACGTAGGTGTAAAGCCACGCGGCGCCGTTGACGACCGGGTTCTTCGAGACGCGCATCAGCCCCAGCGGCAAAGCCGCAAGCAGACCGAAAAACAGCGACAGCGCGAGCAATTTGAGGGTGGTCAGCAGGCCGCCGAGGTACAGCGGCATGGCCTCCCAAATGACGTTGTAGTCGAAGATCATAGATCAGCCGCCCTTACGCCTACCGAGTAGCGCTTCTCAAGGTGACGCAATGCCAGCAACGAGACGCTGGTGATCACCAGGTACATCGCCGCCACTGCGAGGAAGAAGGTGAAAGGCTCGCGAGTGGCATCTGCCGCCTGCTTGGCCTTGAACATCATGTCTTGCAGACCGACCACGGAAATCAGCGCGGTCGCCTTGGTGAGTACCAGCCAGTTGTTGGTGAAGCCCGGAATCGCCAGACGAATCATCTGCGGCACCATCACCCGGAAGAACACCTGAAAACTGCTCATGCCGTACGCCATGCCCGCTTCGGCCTGACCTTTAGGGATCGCCATGAAGGCGCCACGGAAGGTTTCCGACAGGTACGCACCGAAGATGAAACCGAGGGTGCCGATACCGGCGGCCAGCGGGTTCAGGTCGATGTAATCGTCATAGCCGAGCATCGGTGCGACGCGGTTGAGCAAGTCCTGACCGCCGTAAAAGATCAGCAGGATCAGCACCAGATCAGGAATCCCGCGGATGACCGTGGAATACAGATCGCCCAGCCACGCCAGCCAGCGCACCGGCGACAGGCGTAACGCGACACCGATCAGCCCGAGAACGATGGCCAGAGCCATGGACGACAAGGCGAGCTGAAGCGTCAGCCATGCGCCATCGAGGATGACAGCCCCGTAGCCTTTCAACATGATTCAGGTCCTCGAAAGTTGGGATGAAAAAATGGCGCAAACCGCAGAGATCCTGTTGCTTGCGCCATTTCGGACTTGTCGCAGAGACGTGTTACTTGCCGTAGATATCGAAGGCGAAGTACTTGTCCTGGATTGCCTTGTATTTGCCGTTTTCGCGGATGGCCGCGATGGCAGCGTTGATCTTGTCTTTCAGGGCGTCGCCCTTACGGACTGCGATGCCTACGCCGTCGCCAAAGTATTTGACGTCGGTGAACGCCGGGCCGGCGAACGCAAAGCCTTTGCCGGCGTCGGTGTTGAGGAAGCCGTCTTGCAGCAGGGTGGCGTCAGCCACGGTGCCGTCGAGGCGACCGGCGGCCACGTCAAGGTAGATTTCGTTCTGCGAACCGTACGGCTTGATCTCGGCACCCAGCGGGGCCAGGACTTCGCGGGCGAAACGCTCGTGGATCGAACCACGCTGTACGCCGATGTTCTTGCCCTTCAGCTCAGCCAGACCTTCGCTGACCTGAGTACCGGCCTTCATGACCAGACGTGCCGGAGTGTTGTAGTACTTGTTGGTGAAGTCGACCGACTTCTTGCGGTCTTCAGTGATCGACATGGACGACAGGATCGCGTCGATCTTGCGCACTTTCAGTGCCGGGATCAGACCGTCGAATTCTTGCTCGACCCACACACACTTGACCTGCATCTGCTCGCACAGAGCGTTGCCGATGTCGTAGTCGAAACCGACGATGCTGCCGTCCGGTGCTTTCGAAGCGAACGGAGGGTAAGCCGCTTCGATACCGATCTTCAGAGGTTTTTCGTCAGCGAAGGCGTTCATCGACAGCACGGACAGTGCCAGGGCGCCAAGCAGCACAAGTTTCTTCATCTTGGGACTCCATCGGTAAAGGGCAAAAACGGCAGAGTGAGCGACAGCCCAATATGCGAATGGGTGAATCGGGAAATCGGTTGCTGCATCGGTGGGAAATTTCCCATTGAAACCGTCGGAGATTTCAACGTCAGCCACGATGAGCGAGTGATCGGCATTCTAACGACAGGCCCGAAGCCGATATTTCTTCAATGCGACAACTAATTACAGATGCACAGAGAAAGCGACTTGAGCACATTGACAGCCTTGCAATTTCATGCAAGAGCGAAAGACAGTGAACCGATCTATGCTGCAAATTGCGGGCCTATTATTCGCAAACCCTTCTAATCCGGCAAGCGCAGCGTTGTGTCTTATTTTTCACCGGGGGTTTCGAGGCTCTAAAACGGGGCAATGCGTTTCCCTTTGCCCCGTCGCGGGGCGGGCGGTTACACATTCGGTTACGAGGAAGGTGTTGGGTAACAGTGGGAAATGTCTTACGGGGTAGATCGATAATTATTGGTTGGATGGATCTGGGTTCCGACGAGGGACTACACCGGCGTCTGACAAATTGCTTTCGCGAGCAAGCTCGCTCCCACAGGGGTCTGCATTTTGTCTGAAGGTACTCGGTCAAACTGTGGGAGCGAGCCTGCTCGCGAAGAGGCCCGCCCAGCCACCACAAAACCCCCAGACACAAAAAAGCCCCGCCCGGCTAACACCGGACGGGGCTTTTCAATGCATCAAACCGAATGCTTAAGCAACATTCATCGTCTTGTGCGTATCAATCAAATGCTGCACCACCCCCGGATCCGCCAAGGTCGAGATATCCCCCAACCCATCATATTCCGCCGTGGCAATTTTGCGCAGAATGCGGCGCATGATCTTGCCCGAACGCGTCTTCGGCAACCCCGGTGCCCACTGGATCACGTCCGGCGAAGCAATCGGCCCGATCTCCTTGCGCACCCAGTTCTTCAACTCCAGACGCAACTGCTCGGTCGGCTCCTCGCCATTCTTCAACGTGACATAGACATAAATGCCTTGCCCCTTGATGTCATGCGGTACCCCGACCACCGCCGCCTCAGCGACTTTCGGATGCGCAACCATCGCGCTCTCGATCTCGGCCGTGCCCATGCGGTGGCCGGAGACGTTGAGCACGTCGTCGACACGCCCGGTGATCCAGTAGTAGCCATCGGCATCACGACGCGCGCCGTCACCGGTGAAGTACATGCCACGGAAGGTCTTGAAGTAGGTATCGACGAAACGATCGTGATCGCCATACAGCGTACGTGCCTGACCTGGCCACGAATCGAGAATCACCAGATTGCCTTCGGCCTCGCCCTCGATGATGTTACCGAGGTTGTCGACCAGCGCCGGCACCACACCAAAGAACGGACGTGCTGCCGAACCCGGCTTCAGCGCGTGGGCACCCGGCAACGGGCTCATCATGTTGCCGCCGGTTTCGGTCTGCCACCAGGTATCGACGATCGGGCAACGCGACTTGCCGACATTCTTGTAGTACCAGTCCCAGGCTTCCGGGTTGATCGGCTCGCCGACCGAACCGAGCAGGCGCAGGCTGCTRCCATCCGCACCTTCAACGGCGGCCTGACCCGAAGCCATCATCGCGCGAATCGCGGTCGGTGCGGTGTAGAGGATATTGACCTTGTGCTTGTCGACGATCTTAGCCACCCGGGTGATGTCCGGATAGTTCGGCACGCCTTCGAACAGCAGTGTGGTCGCGCCATTGGCCAGCGGGCCGTAGACGATGTAGCTGTGGCCGGTGACCCAGCCGACGTCGGCGGTGCACCAGTAGACTTCGCCAGGACGGTAGTCGAACACGCGCTCGTGGGTCATCGCCGCATACAACAGATACCCGCCAGTGGTGTGCTGCACGCCCTTCGGTTTGCCGGTGGAGCCTGAGGTATAAAGGATGAACAGCGCTTCTTCGGCACCCATCTCTTTCGGCGCGCAGACGGTGCCCGCCACTTTCATCAGGTCTTCGTACCAGATGTCGCGATGCTGGTTCCACTTGATGTCGCCGCCGGTGCGCTTGCAGACGATGACTTTCTGGATGCTGCTGGTTTCCGGATTGGTCAGCGCGTCGTCGACGTTGGCCTTGAGGGAAATCTTCTTGCCGGCGCGAATGCCTTCGTCAGCGGTGATCACCACTTTCGATTTGCAGTCGATGATGCGACCGGCCAGGGCTTCCGGCGAGAAACCGCCGAACACCACCGAGTGAATCGCGCCGATCCGGGTGCAGGCCAGCATGGCGACCACGGCTTCGGGAATCATCGGCATATAAATGGTCACCACGTCGCCACGGTGCACGTCTTGACCACGCAGGGCGTTGGCCAGTTTGCACACTTGCTCGTGCAGTTCGCGGTAGGTGATGTTGCGGCTTTCGGAAGGATCGTCGCCTTCCCAGATGATCGCGACTTGATCGCCGCGCTCGGCCAGATGACGGTCGAGGCAGTTGTAGGAAACGTTCAGGGTGCCGTCGGCAAACCACTTGATGTCGACATGGTGATCGTCGAACGACGTCTGTTTCACCGTGGTGAAAGGCTTGATCCAGTCGAGACGCTTGGCTTGCTCACGCCAGAAGCCGTCAGGGTTGACGACCGACTGCTGGTACATGGCTTTGTAGGTCGCCTCGTCAGTCAGCGTGTTAGCCAGAACCTCGGGACGAACGGGATACAGAGAAGCCGCACTCATCTTTCCTACCTCGGTGTAATAGTTGTTTTTGTATGACCCTGTTGTAACGGGGCGGGGGCCATAGAACCATTCGACGATGGTAGTAACAAGCCCCTACAAAACATCCAGATACCCCAAACGCAGGCCCCACGCCATTTATTCAGACACCCCACAACCCTGTGGGAGCTTGCCTGCAAGCRATTCAGACAACTCGGTCACACAGACAAAACACCCGGTTATCAATCCCCATCTCAAGGGATTGTTACCAAATCTGCCAAAGGTGTTTATCAAAACCCGCTCTGTTTACCCCCGCCCCATCTCCCTAAAATCCACCTCGCCAACAAGGCAAACGCGATTAACAACGATACAGCCCCCACGAAGGCCGTTAATCCAGCTCTCAAGTAATAACTGCAAACGATGAAGTTCCACACGCAACCCTAAAAAGGTTGCGTGACCCCACTCGACCTCAAAAAGGTAAATCTGAAATGAAAGCTTTATTGGTTCTGGCCCTCAGCAGTCTGTGCGCAACCGCCATGGCAGATGAGGTCCCGACTGATGTCGCGCAGCAACAACCGGTTGTTGAGGAATACACTTACTCGACTCACCTGGACATCGCCAAAGTTGTTTCCATGAGCGAAGTTCCGAATGTCTGCGAAGTGGTTCCAGCCAAAATGGAATACGACGACTCCAAAGGTCAGCGTCACATCCTGCGCTACAGCATCATGGGCAACGGCTGCACCAATTGATGATTCGAGACTGCACCGAATTGGATCTCTCAGCGCTTCATTGAGGGTCGATTCCAGCCCGACTTCGGTCGGGCTCAGTTGTGTTTGAAGCCGGCAAAAATGCTTGCAAAACACTAGATGTAGTGAAAAACCGATTTTTTTGTTCGTTTTTTGAGCAAATTCACAATGGCGAGATTTTTACGAAAAAAAATCTTCCCCCGGCAAAGCCCTGTAAACCCTCACTCTCATCGAATATCCGCCCTCCTCGACCGCTCCATGCGCGGATTCGCCTCAGCACAGCCGTGTTTTTTTCCCTATAATGCCGCCCCATACGGGTCAGCAATATTCCCTTACAGGGAGCAAAAGCCATTCTGAAGCCCCGCAGCAGCGTTCAACGCTGATTGCGCCCATCAGAGGCTCTCGGAACCCGTCAAAATTTCTGTTTATTTGCCTGCGTGCATCGCTGCAAAAAACGACATCCAACGCGGTCTGTACGACCGTGTGAAAAACCAACCAATCAGGTTTCACACGGGCACAGGCCCTCACGCAGGAGACGACACGTCATGCTGAGCTGGGACGAATTCGACAAAGAAGACAGTGAAGTAGCAGCGGTGAAAGGCGCCAACGCCGGCCACGCTAGCGAAGCCAACATGGACCGCCTGGACAACGCCGGCGGCGCCGCCGCGCTGGAAGCCCGCGCCGTGACCGCCGACGACTCGGCCGCTGTCGCCCGCGCCAAGGCTGCACTGAACTCCCTCGACGTTGCCGAAGGCCTCGCCGAACTCGAAGGYGCCTCCGCCCGTGTCGCCGTTGACGAAAAGCGCATGATCAACTGCCGCGCCGACCTCAACCAACTCGTGCCATTCAAGTACGACTGGGCCTGGCAGAAGTACCTGGACGGTTGCGCAAACCACTGGATGCCGCAAGAAGTCAACATGACCGCCGACATCGCCCTCTGGAAAAACCCGGAAGGCCTGACCGACGACGAGCGCCGCATCGTCATGCGCAACCTCGGCTTCTTCTCCACCGCCGACTCCCTGGTTGCCAACAACCTGGTCCTGGCCGTGTACCGCCTGATCACCAACCCGGAATGCCGCCAGTACATCCTGCGCCAGGCTTTCGAAGAAGCGATCCACACCYACGCCTACCAGTACTGCATCGAATCGCTGGCCATGGATGAAGGCGAGATCTTCAACATGTACCACGAGATCCCATCGGTCGCTAAAAAAGCAGCCTGGGGCCTGAAGTACACCCGTTCGATCTCCGATCCGAAGTTCGAAACCGGCACCCCGGACACCGACAAAGAGTTGCTGCGCAACCTGATCGCCTACTACTGCGTTCTGGAAGGCATCTTCTTCTACTGCGGCTTCACCCAGATCCTCTCCATGGGCCGCCGCAACAAAATGACCGGCGTCGCCGAGCAGTTCCAATACATCCTGCGCGACGAATCCATGCACCTGAACTTCGGCATCGACGTGATCAACCAGATCAAAATCGAAAACCCACATTTGTGGGATGCTGAGATGAAGGAAGAAGCGACCCAGATGATTCTGCAAGGGACTCAGCTGGAGATTGAATACGCTCGTGACACCATGCCTCGTGGGGTGTTGGGTATGAATGCGGCGATGATGGAGGACTATCTGAAGTTCATCGCTAACCGTCGTTTGTCGCAGATCGGTTTGAAGGAAGAGTATCCGGGGACTACGAATCCGTTCCCTTGGATGAGCGAGATTATGGACTTGAAGAAAGAGAAGAATTTCTTTGAGACTCGCGTGATCGAATACCAAACTGGTGGTGCGTTGAGCTGGGATTGATAGCCACTCGCCTTTGATATTGGGGCTCAATCGAGCCGGATTACGAAAGCCCTGACTTGCTCAGGGCTTTTTTTATCCTAAAATGCCGGATATCAAAAAATGCATAGACATCCGATGTCTTTTGAGAAAAGTTTTTAGGTATATTTCAGATCTAAACCTACAGTTTCTAAATCCGCTTTTTAAAGCTTCACCTTGACCAAGGCTGGACACCCAATTTAGCCGCTCAAGGAAATCTACACACCCAAGGAAAACGCAATGGAAGAAATCCGAGCTTTTGACATGTTTTGCGGCGCCGGGGGAAGTAGCCTAGGAGCACGCGAAGCCGGGGTTAAAATCGTTGGAGGCGTTGATCTTTGGAAGCCTGCTGCTGAATCTTTCCAACTTAATTTTCCATGCRCAACCGTGTTTAATGAAGATCTTCGTCCCCTTGCTCCAGAGGACGTGCTGAAAAAAACCGGACCTATTGACTTACTAATTTCCTCACCTGAATGCACTCATCATACCTGCGCTAGAGGAAGTAAGCCGAGATCTGATGAAAGTAAAGATACCGCATTCGACGTAGTGCGTTTTGCAGCTGCCATGAAACCAAGATGGATAACACTTGAAAACGTTGTTCATATGAAACCATGGCCAAGATACCGAGAACTACGAGAGGAAATCGAAGCTCTAGGCTACAAGGTTCGAGAACAAGTAATTGACGCTTCGCTGTATGGAGTGCCTCAACGACGAAAACGTCTTTTTATGATCGCAGACCTAAATGGAATGCCAAGCGAAATCAAACCGATAGTTTCAACTCAAAAAACAGTACTCGACATTTTAGATAAAACTGATCGTTACAAAATGACCCCGCTTCGTATTCAAAGGCGGGCGAAGGATACTCTCGCTAGAGCAGATAGAGCGATCGCAGCTTTAGGGCCAAATGAGCCTTTTCTCATTGTTTATTACGGCACTGATGGCAGTGGTGGTTGGCAGTCGCTAAATGCTCCTCTGCGAACAGTAACAACCGTAGATCGTTTTGCTTATGTCCAACCGACAGACCAAGGACATATGATGAGAATGTTACAACCCGAAGAACTGCGCCAAGCAATGGGTTTTCCCGACTCATACCAGTTTCCTGACGTGACACGCAGAGAAAGAGTTAAATTAATGGGGAATGCAGTGTGCTCTCCAGTAATGAAAGCCATAGTAGAGTCATTAATTCGCGACTCTATGAATCTTAAAATTAAAGCCGCCTAAAAATGACTAGCAAACAAACTATCTAGCGCATCAACTTTATTAGAAGAGGATCTAAGTGAGCACTTCAGACCTGGAATTTAATCAGCCGTTCCGCCCTCGCGCTAGAGTCCTTCAGCTTTTGGGGGATGAGCTAATAGGCAGCCCGCGCCTTGCTGTATTTGAGCTAGTAAAAAATGCATATGATGCTGATGCGAACGAATCGATTGTAACCCTCGATCTAAAAGATGAGGAAAACCCAAAGATTAYGGTCTCTGACGACGGCATTGGAATGTCTCCACAAACAATCAAAGATATTTGGTTAGTCCCTGGAAACAACCATCGACAAGAACAGCGAAAACTAGAAATACGTACTGAGAAGCACGAACGACTTCCTCTTGGAGAAAAAGGTTTGGGACGTTTCRCCGTTCACAAACTAGGAAATCATATAACACTTATCACAAGGGCCGCCGGGGAACTTGAGTGCGTAGTTGAAATAAACTGGAATGAAATAATCCAAAAACCATTCCTCGACGAAGCCCCAATCAGCGTAAAACTTAGACATCCTATCGTATTTACTGGAAATAGCACTGGAACCAAGATAGAGATAACGGATCTTAGATCAAAAAAATGGACACGTGGAGACGTTCGCCGTCTACACAAACAAATAACGTCAATTTGTTCCCCATTTGAAACTCCAGAGGGTTTCAAAGCTGAACTCTTAGTTCCCGGCCACTCCGACTGGACTAAAGACTTGCTTGACCCGGAGGCAATTCTTAGAAGAGCGCCGTGGAAATTTACGTTCAAAATAAAGCCCAACGGTTCATTTACTTGGGACTATAAATTCCAACCTTCTCCTGGAATAAATATCGAAGGAAGAAACAACGATGGACTCGACGTTCCTTTATTAATCCCGCCACTCAAGGGAACAACAAAAAAAAATGAAATCACAGACGCCGACACGTTAAGTGGGATAGGTGAGATAAGCGGAGAGTTTTATATATACGACAGAGATCGTGAAATTTTAAAACTCATGGCTGACACTCAAACCCTTACCGAATACCTGGATGAAAATGGTGGCATAAGGATATATCGAGATGGCGTACGAGTGTACAACTATGGCGAGCCAGGAGAAGACTGGCTAGGACTTGACCTAAGACGCGTAAACAAGCCAACAAAAGGAATAAGCAATAACCTTATTATAGGTGCTATACATCTATCCCTTAAAGACTCTACTGGATTAGTTGAAAAAACCAACCGCGAAGGCTTCATGGAAAGCTCCGCCTTAACTAACCTTCAACGAGTTGTTTTGGGCTTACTTGCATCAGTTGAAACAGAACGTAAAATCGACAAAGATCKCATTCGAAAAATAA
>NZ_JBFUIR010000056.1:0-30499 GCF_056401755.1 Pseudomonas sp. P4_D7
GGCTCGCTCCCACAAGGGCTCTTGCTCAACCGAGCAAATGATCATCAGCCCAGCTGCGGACTTCGGCGTAGGGATATTCCTCCAACGCAGCAAACCCGGGAATAGCGCGCGCCTTGAGCTTGGTGAACAACGGCACGCTGATCCCACACAAAAATCGCGTCAACCGCTCAGCCGTTGGAATCACCCCGGTGTACTGCTCATGCCTGTGGATAAAATCACCACATAGCGCCGCAAAGTTTTTATCCACAAGTGCTGGCAACTCCGGTGGTGCCGGCAACCGCGCCACTTGACCATGACACACCGAACAATGCCCACACTGCTCGGGCGCATTGTGATCACCGAAATACTCCGCCAGGCGATAACCCAGGCAGCGTTCGGTGGCGAATACCTCAAGCATGGCGTGGATGCGCGCCACTTCGGCCTGCTCATGTCGGGTGAAATATTCATGCAGCTCGGCGCTCAGGGCATCGCTGTCGAAGTCGCTGTGCAGCAGGCTGTAGACCTCGGTCATCTGCTTGCTTTCCAGCTCGACCCAACCCTTCTCCTGGAAGTAATCCAGCGCCTTCACCACTCGATTGCGCTCGGCGGAATACTGCGAATACATCGCCTCGAAATTCACCGTGGCCCAGGTGCGCGCGCGCGCCGAGGTCTGAATGATTGCGCCGACAAAATCCCTGCGCTCACCGTCGAAGCGCTCAAGCAGCGCTTCGGGTTCCAACAGGTATTTGAAACGGTATTCGGCGTAATAGGCGTAGCGCGGCGCGATCAAACCGCGCAGTTCCAGTTGCACCAGCAAGGTCTTCAGCGGCAGTGCACGTATGTTGCTTTGATCAGCCAATGGCCCGAGCAGAAACTCCCACTGCCCTTCCGGCACCGAGGCCTTTAGCTCATCGAGTACATAGCGAATGCCGTCGCGCTCCGGCGTATCGCCGTAGACGAAGTTTTCCAGCACATTGAGGCTGTCGCGATTGGCCAATACCAGACAATCCGACGGCTGCCCGTCACGCCCGGCGCGGCCGATTTCCTGACTGTAGTTTTCGATGGATTTGGGCAGGTCGAAGTGCACGACATTGCGGATGTCACTCTTGTCGATGCCCATGCCGAATGCGATGGTCGCGACGATGCAATTGGACTGCCCAGCCATAAAGCGCTTCTGGATCGCCTCGCGTTTGTCGTGGGCTAAACCGGCGTGATACGCCTCGGCCTGAATGCCGTTGCGCTCAAGGTGTTCAGCGATGTGCTCAGCAGTTTTCTGCAAGGTCACGTAGACGATGCTCGGCTGCCCCGCACGCTCGGTCATCCACTCGACCAGCCGCCGGCGCTTGTCCTGGCCACGTACCGGTTCCACCAGCAGATTGAGGTTGGGCCGGTAGAAGCCCGTGGTCACCACATCGTCAGCGGCGATAGCGAATTTGGTCTGCATGTCGGCGATGACTTTCGGCGTTGCCGTAGCGGTCAGCAGCAAGGTTTGCGGGATGTTGAACTGGCGCTGATAGTCCGGCAGCTTGAGATAATCGGGGCGGAAGTTATGGCCCCACTCCGAGATGCAATGCGCCTCGTCCACCACCAGCAGCGAGATGGGTACCTGCTGCAAAAAGTTGCGAAAGCGCTCGTTTTTCAAGCGCTCCACCGAGATCATCAAAATCTTCAATTCACCCGAGCGGGCGCGGGCCATCACGTCATTGGCATCATCGCGACTCTGCGCCGAATCGATGCTGCCAGCGGAAATACCGTGTCGCTGCAAAAAGGCCAGTTGATCCTGCATCAACGCCAGCAACGGCGAGACTACCAACGTCAGGTGCGGCAGCATCAGCGCCGGCAATTGGTAGCAAATCGACTTGCCGGAACCGGTGGGAAAAATCGCCGCTGCCGAGCGCCCGGCCAGCACCGCGCTGATCGCCGCCTCTTGCCCGGGTCGAAACTGTGGGAAACCAAAAACCTGTTCCAGGGTGTTGTGCATTCGCTGTCACTCCATTGACTGCTGCCATGCCAACAGCCTAGCGGGCGATCGCAGCGAGTCGAGAAAAGGTCGGGGCCAAATCGATTCGGAATGATACAGCGATTACTTGAACACCACGGTCCCTGTGGGAGCGAGCTTGCTCGCGAAGAGGCCACTCAGAACAACACAAAATCCTGAAGTTCAGGGACGCAACACCGCCACCCGCAACTGCTCATTCAGCATCTGCTCATGCACACCTTGGCTCTTGCTCGCCCACAGCGCATGAGCCGGGCTGATGTCCCCCGTGAACGCTGCCGCCAACTGCCGCAGGTCAGCGACGCTGCGCACACGCGGGCAGAACAGTTGTTCATCACAGCTCTGACTGGCGTTGCGATAGGTGCTCAACAACCCCTCCCAGAGGCCATCACGCACGTGGCGAATCGACTTCAATTGCACGTGGGGCACACCGAGTCGCTGCTCAAGCCCTTCCTCATCCAGTGCTTCGCTGGCCAACAGAGCTTTGGCGAACATCAACACTTCACCGCGCGCCGCCGTGTCCATGCTCGCCTGGCTGATGATTGCCTCCGGCCAATCGGTGCGATCGAGGCGATCGAGGCGATCCAGCACCCACGCATTGCCAATGTCAGAGGCCATCGCCAAACGGCAAGTGCCCAGCCCGAGCAATAAAATCGCAGCCATTCGTAGCCAGTGCATACCTAATTCCCTTTAAGCGCGTGTCAGACGTTTAGAAACGCCCTACAGATTCTGGCGCGCACGATACAGCGGTTTACCGCGAATCGCCTGACAATCACGTAGGAATTATTACGCCTAAGGGTTTTGGCCTGAAAAAGCTGCGAAAACACGTAGGGTATTTCCTCAAAACACGGAAAAACCCCTACGAATACTGTCCATTGCGGCTGTCTTGTCCCACAGAGAAACGCCCTTCTATAGTGGCCGGCGCGGCTGCAAATCCGCTGCCGGCCCGCCCCAGCGCTTCAGAACAGGACACGCCTCACCATGATCAACCGCTATCGCCCACTCAAGACCTGCTACAGCGAAAACCCGGTACTGCTTATCGACAGCCACTCCAGCCAGACTGACCTGATTAATGCCGCCGATCAACGCCTGCGCGCGGCCGGTGATTTGCTGGAAACGCTCTACTGCTTATGTTTCAAACAGGCTGATGTGAAAGATATCCCCAACATCGTTAATGCGCTTTATTTGCTGGTTCAGGATGGTTGTGACTTGCTTGAAGTGGCCAAACAAAAACCACCACAAACAACATATAACTAAAATTTGCTACAAACTCGGAAACACCAGAACTCTTTATTTATATATGAAACCCGCACTAACTTGTTCGCTCTTACAACTAAACGAGAGCAACACCATGACAGTTTTAACCATATTTTTTTGCGGCACTGGCTCCAACAAGTTCGATACCGCCCATGAAAATTTCTGGGACGGCGAACTGGTTTCAACACTGGCCGCCAATCATACCGGCCGTGAGTTCGCCGAATGGATCATCGTCGACGGACCTGGCAGCGGCAACCTGCAAGCTGACGATCTGTTCACCAAAACCAAGGAGTACGGCCTTACCGGCACACTGTTCGGTAAAGGCTGGGAGGAAAACGTGCAGCATGCCGTCAATGTTATCAAGGGCAAGTGCGACTGGCAGCGTGAGCAACTTACCGAGGCCGAATACAACCGCCTCAAAGCCGCTGGGATTCCCATTGAAGATGTAAAAGTCGAGGGTTCGTGGTTCTGGCGTAAATATAACTACGGTGATCGCAGCGTGACCCAACAAAAGTTACAGGAGCAGATCATCAAGACATTTCGCAAGGATGGCGTTATTCCCACTCAGGTCAATCTGGTGGGCTGGAGCCGAGGTGGTGTAAGTTGCCATATGCTGGCCAATGCGATGCTCAATGATCGCGAGCTGAATAATATCCCGGTGAATATATTTGCCCTTGATCCGGTACCAGGAATCGGCAACTTCCAGGATGCGCGCGTCAAACTCGGCGCCAACGTCAAAGAATATGTCGCCTTCTATGCCCGCGATGAACGCTCCAAAGGGTTCAGCTGCGTCATTCCACAAACCGCCACCGGCACTAAAACCTGCGTCTACCCGATGGCCGGTCGCCACGCGACCATGGCCGGCAACGCCACAGCTGACGGTGGCGTGCCTGCCAGCGCAAGCGACCTGAAAACCCTGGTGGAACCTGGCCGCATCGTTCGCCACCTCGCCGAAACCTGCCTCAAACGCTGGGGCGTACAACTGAACAAAACCCTGAATCTGAGCGAAACAGATCTGCTGCGCCTGACGGGCGCCATCGTCGCCGACGAAGCGCGCTACAAGCAGATGCACAGCGTTTCTTACACCTACTTCACCGAACTGGATAAAGGCGAACGCTACGTGTCTCTGGGCAGCAAAGGCGTGCCGTTCTCGGCGGTGAAAGGCCCGATCTACGCGCCTGCGACGGGGCTGACGACCAGTGTGCTGGATGCGGCGGCATATCGGGTTATTGGTTGAGGCGGAGCGGCGACCGATAGGTTTTTAACCAAAAAGGAAATAGAACGATGAACAGTACGAGCGATGAATCGGAACAGGCTAGCGACGAGGAAACCTACGAGGCATGGGTCATCAGGCAGGTCCAAGCCAGCATTGATGATCCTCGGCCAAGCATTTCCGATGAAGTAAGCAGGAAACTGATGGCAGATAAACGCGCTCGTTTAAGACGTCTGAAGGATTGTCAGCAATGACCTATTGAATCTACGTCCTGTTCCTACAAGGACAGACTCCTTGTCTTCTATCGCCGTCGTGTAGCTCGTCTCTATAGTCGTGACTGTCGCTGCCAAATCAGCGGCTCGGGCTTGGTCACCCGATGGGATACACAAACACGTCCGTTGTATGCTGCCGGCACTTCAAATGTCTGCACGCTTAATGGTGGCTGTGTTTGGGACGCCTTCAAGCGTGCCGGACTTGTGTGTTCCTTCGGTTGACCAACCCGAACACAGTCCACCTCCCATCGCTTGGTCACGATGGGGGTGAGTTCATTCAGGATATTTGGAGAACACACTATGAAATCATGGAATCAATTCACCACCGATCGCTACCGCCCACTCGAATCAAACCTCACCGACACCAAGCCCCTGATCATCGACACAACGGCCAATCCACAAGACATCCTCGAATGCGCCGTCCAGCGCCTGCGCGCCTCCGCCGATCTGCTTCGCACCCTCTACTGCCTCAGCTTCAAACAAGCCGACGTCGAAGACATCCCCCACATCACCCACGCCCTCTATCTGCTGACGCAGGATGGCTGTGACCTGCTGCAAGTCGCACAGCAGCAGATGCTCAACTGGAAGGCTCCAGCCTGAAATCGAGTGATCGTATCGCTCTTTTGCACTCTGTAAGAGCGATCAAAAAAACGGTAATCAACCATGGGAGCAACCATGAGCAAATTCTTTGATGAGCTGATGGAAAGCGTGCGAGAAATGGACGAAATTCTGCGTGGTGAATGTGCGCCATCGCGTATATCCAAGGCTGGCAAAATGATTCAAAAAAACCAACAGACTCTCGATGAACAGCCTCGCTTTAAGGATCGAAAATCCCGACCTATCACTCCACACGATTGCGCTACACTGGAGTCCTGCACCAAGAGGCCTATGAAATGAGCGAATTGACGTTCCAGCAGAAGCAGGCTTATTACGACAAAGTACGCCGGTCAAACTATCTGGCGAGCTTACGTCTGGAAGGTTTCGATACCAGCCGTGCCGATGCCGAGAAACCGCTTCCATCAAGGGAATCGGTCATTGAAAAATATCGTCAGACTGCACGTTAATGACGGACAAATATGGGGTCGGACAAGACCCCTATTGCTACCCTCATAGTGATGTTCTGCGTAACTTGCTCGACATCCACTCTGAAGAAGAACTGCAAAAAGCAGAGCGAGAGCTCTCGGAAATCGCGATCAGTCGATTTCGTCTTCTCCCCCCTCCTTATGATTTAAGTGTCCTGCAGCACGCCCATAAAACTCTTTTTTGCGATGTTTACGATTGGGCCGGGCAGTTGCGTACCGTTAATATCAAAAACGGATCAACATTTTTCTGCACTGCAGAGCGAATTCTTCCAGAAGCGCAAAAAATCTTTAGCGTGATGGAGCGCTCGGCGTGGTTCGCGGGAATGGGCAAACCAGAACTTGTGGTGAACATCGCTGAGGCTTATGGCGATTTGAATGTCATCCATCCTTTTCGCGAAGGTAATGGCCGAGCGCAACGCCTATTATTTGAACAAATCATTATTAACGCAGGCTTCCCAGTCGATTGGTGGCTGGTTAAAGATGACGCTTGGGTCCCAGCAAACATTGATGCTGTGTCATGTGATTATCGGGGGCTAGTGGCGATCTTTGAGCGCTGCATTGGCGAAAAGCTGGCTCTTTAAGTGGCAGTATTCTGGTAGTTAAGGCCATTTTCTGCGGGAATATTGCCAATTAGTCTTGTTTTCGCCCACAAAAAAGCCGCCTCAAAAGGCGGCTTTTTCATTCACAACAAACCAATCTTACAACTTCGGCCCTGCAGCCTTGATTGCGTCGCTCACTTCGAACTTCTTGAAGTTCTCGATGAACAGACCAGCCAATGCTTTCGCAGCCTCGTCGTACGCAGCCTTGTCAGCCCAGGTGTTGCGTGGGTTGAGCAGGTTGGTTTCAACGCCCGGTACGGCCAGTGGCACGTCGAGGTTGATGGTGTCGAGGTGTTCGGTGGCTGCACCGATCAGCGCGCCGCTCTGGATCGCTGCGATCACCGCGCGGGTGGTCGGGATGTTGAAGCGTTTGCCGACGCCGTAGCCGCCGCCGGTCCAGCCGGTGTTGACCAGGTAAACCTTGGAGCCGAAGCCGCGGATGCGCTTGATCAGTAGCTCTGCGTATTCGCCAGCCGGGCGCGGGAAGAACGGTGCGCCAAAGCAGGTGGAGAAGGTCGACTTGATGCCGCTGCCCGAACCCATTTCAGTCGAGCCCACCAGTGCGGTGTAGCCGGACAGGAAGTGGTAGGCCGCTTGTTCTTCGTTGAGGATCGACACTGGCGGCAGCACGCCGGTCAGGTCGCAGGTCAGGAAGATCACCGCGTTTGGCTCGCCGCCCAGGTTCTTCTCGGAACGCTTGGCAACGTGCTCCAGCGGGTACGCGGCGCGGCTGTTCTGGGTCAGGCTGACATCGGCGTAGTCGGCGTGCTTGGCATCGTCGATGACAACGTTTTCCAGCACTGCGCCGTGCTTGATGGCTTTCCAGATCACCGGCTCGTTCTTCTCGGAGAGGTCGATGCACTTGGCATAGCAACCGCCTTCGATGTTGAACACCACGCCTTCGCCCCAACCGTGTTCGTCGTCACCGATCAGGTAACGGCTTTCGTCGGCCGACAGGGTGGTTTTACCGGTGCCCGACAGACCGAAGAACAGGGTCACGTCGCCTTCTTCGCCGATGTTGGCAGCGCAGTGCATTGGCAGCACGTCAGCGGCCGGCAGCAGGAAGTTCTGCACGGAGAACATGGCTTTCTTCATCTCACCGGCGTAACGCATGCCAGCGATCAGCACTTTCTTCTGTGCGAAGTTGAGGATCACGCAACCGTCGGAGTTGGTGCCGTCACGCTCAGGCACGCATTCGAAGTTGGCCACGTTGAGCACTTGCCACTCTTCACGACCGGCCGGGTTGTACTGAGCCGGGTTGATGAACAGGCAACGACCGAACAGATTCTGCCAGGCAGTCTGGGTGGTCATTTTCACGGCCAGGTAGTGATCTTCCGCCGCGCCTACATGCACGTGGGACACAAAGTGCTCTTGCGCGTTGTTGAAGGCTTCTACGCGAGCCCACAGCGCGTCGAACTTGTCGGCCGGGAACTTGCGGTTGATCGGGCCCCAGGCGATAGCGGCCTGGGTGGAAGGCTCTTCAACGATGAAACGGTCAACAGGCGAACGACCGGTGCGGTGACCAGTGCGAACAACCAGAGCGCCGGTATCGGCAAGCTCGCCCTCACCGCGGTTCAGGGCTTCTTTAACCAGATCATCAACACTCAGATCGGTGTACACGGCGTTATTGGCTTGCGTCATGAGGTTCCCCGTCGGCCAGTGGCCGAGTGTGCTCCAAACGTTTTGTAGTAGAAAGTCGTGCACTACTACCGCGAAAAAAGTGGGCCGGATTATGCCAGAAAAGCCCAAAAAGAGTAGGGTCCTCCCGTCGTAACGGCGAAATTCCGTCGTTACGCAGTGAATTTACCTGCGCTGAACCGTTTTAGTGCCGGGTATCTGACGGCGTGTCGACGCCTGCGCCAGCGAACAATTGAGCAATATCGGCTGCGTCGAACAGGTACTGCTGGTTGCAGAACTGGCAATCGATCTCGACAGTGCCGCCGTTCTCTTGAACCAATTGCTGTGCATCCTCAAGACCCAGACTGACCAGCGCGTTGCCCGAACGCTCGCGTGAGCAGGTGCAACGGAAGCGCAGATTCTGCACATCGAACAGGCGCACCTGCTCCTCATGGTAGAGGCGATGCAGGACGGTTTCGTTGTCCAGGCTCAACAACTCATCGGCGGTCAGCGTGCTCGCCAGTGCCGTGAGGTGCTGCCAGCTGGCGGCGCGCTCTTCTTCGTCTTTCAGGCGATCGGCCGGCAGTTGTTGCAGCAGCATTCCGCGGGCGCGGCGGCCGTCAGCGAACAACTTGAAGCGCGTGCCGACTTGTTGCGACATGACGAAATAGTTGGTGAAGCACTCAGACAGGGTTTCGCCATCAAGATCGACGATGCCCTGGTAACGCTGGCCGATCGTCGGGTCGACGGTCAGGGTCAGGTCACCGCCCGGCATCAGGTCGGCAAGGCTCGCGTCCGGCTTGATCCGCTCAGCGTCATAACGCGCCAGACCACGGATCTCGCGCTCGCTGGAGCATTCGATCATCAGCAGCGGGATCGGCCCTTCGGAACGCGCCTGCAGAATCAGCAAGCCATCGAACTTCAGCGTGCCCACCATCAACGAGGCGGCCGCCATCAATTCGCCCAGCAATTGCGCCACCGGCTCCGGGTACGGGTGCTTGGCGAGGACCTCGGCGTAGCTGCGTTCAAGCGCAACCAGTTCGCCGCGCGTGTCGCTGTCATCGAAGATGAAACGTTGGGTGAAATCGGTATCCGCTAGCTCGGTCATAATTTTGGGTATCTGAATGTGGTGACAAAATGGTTACAAGGCGTGAAAATTTGCGCTTCTTGGCACTCTTTTTGGTGCCGACTGCTCTGCCATGGGAGGCATTTTATGAACAATCCGGGTTTGTTCCAATCTAGGTGGAACCTCGGCCGGCTGGTTCTGTGCAACGTAGTGCCACTGGCGCTACTGGCTTTCTGGTTATGGCCTACGGGCAACTCGCTGTGTGTGATTTTCGACGAGTGGCTGTTCCGCTTGCTCAATGCACCGCTGGCCAGCAACCCGATATGGCTCCACATCTGGGCAATTGCAAGTCTGCGTCCGTTCGACATCGTTGTCGGTCTGATCTTGCTGACGCTGCTGATCAAGGGCGACTGGGTCTTCAAGGCAATTGATGTGCGTCGTGCGTTCTTCGGTTTTTTCTCGATCCTGCTATTGATGGTGGTGATTCGCGCACTGTTTTCCAAATTCGCCGACCACATGGACTGGCAGCACAGCAGCCCGTCGATGGTGCTGGAAGGCGCGGTGCATATCAGCGATTACTTCCCGCACATGGAGAAGACCTGGGAGCTGAAGGATCGCTCGAGCCAGAGCTTTCCCGGTGACCATGCTTCGGTGCTGCTGATCTGGGCGTTGTTCATGGGCGTGTTCAGCCGCACGGTTGGCCAGTTTGTGGCGATCTGGGGTCTGGCGCTGTTGTTCATGCTGCCGCGTCTGGTGGCCGGTGCGCATTGGGGTCAGGACGATTACATCGGCGGTATGCTGCTGGCGGTGTGGGCGTTGGGCTGGGGTTACTACACACCGTTTGCTTATCACGTCTCGAATTTCTGGCTGAAGGTGACTTCGCCGATTTTCAATCTGCTGAGCAAGTTGCCGCTGGTTTCGCGAATGAGTGTGGTGCGTAGCGCCTGATACCGAGCTGGCTTCGGCGAGGGCTGCGCCCTCGATTCGCGAGCAGGCTCGCTCCCACAATTGATCAAGTATCCACTGGAGGAACCGGATCTACTGTGGGAGCAACCTTGCTCGCGAAGAGGCCAGCACAAGCAGCCCGGAAACGTCGCGCTTACTCGTCGTTGCTGCTACCCCGAAACTTGAACAAATCCCGCCGCTGCTTCTTGCTCGGCTTGCCGTCGGTGCTCACACCCAACGCCCCCGCCTTGCGCATTGCCGCGGCCGCTTCACGTTTGGCAATACTCGCCTCGGTCTCCGCGTACAACGTCTGCGCCTCCGGTGCGCCGCGCCGCACAATCGACAACGCCTCGACCTTCACCGTACGCACCTCGAACCCGGTACGAATCTCGAACTCATCGCCAATGCGCGGCTCTTTGCCAGGCTTGCAGCGCTCACCGCGACAATGCACCTTGCCGCTTTCGATCGCCGCTTTGGCCAAGGCACGGGTTTTGTAAAAACGCGCGGCCCATAGCCACTTGTCGAGACGAACCTTGTCGTCCTCTTCGCTTTTTTGCGCCATTTGAATTCCTCGTTCAGCCAGTAGTCGGAACTGTACTACCGTTTCTGTCGGGCGCAACAACTCGGCCCTCCAGATAGACTGTGATCTTGGCCGGTGCACCGGCATGGGGGTGCTCGAATGACTAAATTTCCCTCTTCATTGACTTCGACTCACACCGGTTGCCAGGGCTGCCAGCACAGTGAACCGTTAGGCTTCGATTTTGACTTTGCCTATCAACCCATCGTGGATCTGCGCGATCAGTCGGTTTTCGCCCATGAAGCGTTGGTCCGTGGGGTGAGCGGTGAAGGCGCATTCACTGTGTTGAATCAGGTTACAGAAGAAAACCGCTACCGCTTCGACCAGCTCTGCCGGACCCGTGCCATCAAAGGTGCGGCTGATCTTAATATGCAGACACACTTGTCGATCAACTTCATGCCCAACGCCGTCTATCGTCCAGAGCTGTGCATTCGCAGTACGCTCGAAGCGGCAAAAAAGCACTGTTTCCCGCTCGACCGACTGATTTTTGAAACCCTGGAAAGCGAGCACGTAGATAACTATCGCCATTTGACCAATATTCTGCGTGAATACCGCGAATTCGGCTTCAAGACCGCCATCGACGATTTCGGTGCCGGTCATTCGGGGCTCAATCTGCTGGCTGATTTTCAACCGGACCTGATCAAACTCGACATGGCGCTGATCCGCGATGTCGATCAAGACCGTGTTCGTCAGGTGATCGTTCGGGGGATTGTCACAATCTGTGCGGAGTTGGACGTTACAGTCATTGCCGAAGGCATTGAGAGCGCCGGTGAACGGGATTTCCTGGCGGACTGTGGAATATTTCTGATGCAGGGCTACTGGTTCGCCAAACCTGCATTCAAAGCGTTGGCCCGGGTTTCGCCTGAGGCCTGGACGCGTTAATCGTTGGTTTTTTCTATTGAAGACATTTGACCATTTGACCGTTGTCGGTCTGCGCGAGTGGGTGGCGCTCCCGGATTTGGGAGTCGCAGGCCTGCGAGCGAAAATCGACACCGGCGCCAGCACCTCCAGCCTGCATGCCACCGACATCGAGCCGTTCGAACGCGACGGCCAGAAGTGGGTACGTTTCACCGCGCACCTGGGCACGGTGGTGCAACTGCGTCACCGCCGCTGCGAAGCGCTACTGGTGACGCGCAAAACCATCAAAAGCTCCAACGGCCATGCCCAGGAGCGCTACGTGATTAGCACCACTCTGGCCCTGGGGGATCGGGTCTGGCCGATCGAGTTCACCCTCGCCTGCCGCAAGTCCATGCGCTATCGCCTGTTGCTCGGTTCCAAAGCCCTGATCGATGGCCATCTGGTCGTCAATCCGGGCATCAAGTATGTACAAGACAAGCCGGTGTTCCCGGTATCTACCTCTTCCACAGGTGTTGCATGAAGATCGCTGTGCTGTCGCGGAACCCGCGTCTGTATTCCACCCGCCGTCTGGTCGAAGCCGGAACCGAGCGCGGGCATGAAATGGTAGTGATCGACACCTTGCGCGCCTACATGAACATCGCCAGCCACAAGCCGCAGATCCACTATCGCGGCAAACCGCTGGAGGGTTTCGACGCGGTGATTCCGCGGATCGGTGCGTCGGTGACGTTTTATGGCTGCGCGGTGTTGCGTCAGTTCGAAATGATGGGGGTGTTCCCGCTCAACGAATCGGTGGCCATCGCCCGTTCACGGGACAAGTTGCGTTCGCTGCAACTGCTGTCGCGGCGCGGCATCGGTCTGCCGGTGACCGGTTTTGCTCACTCGCCGGATGACATTCCCGACCTGATCGACATGGTCAACGGCGCGCCACTGGTGATCAAGGTGCTGGAAGGCACGCAGGGCATCGGTGTGGTGTTGTGCGAAACCGCGACCGCCGCCGAATCGGTGATCGAGGCGTTCATGGGCCTGAAGCAGAACATCATGGTTCAGGAGTACATCAAGGAAGCGGGCGGTGCGGATATTCGCTGCTTCGTGGTCGGTGACAAGGTCATCGCAGCGATGAAGCGTCAGGCCAAGCCGGGCGAGTTCCGCTCCAACCTGCATCGTGGCGGCAGCGCCAGCCTGATCAAGATCACCCCGGAAGAGCGCATGACCGCATTGCGCGCGGCCAAGGTCATGGGCCTGGCGGTGGCGGGTGTGGATATCCTGCGTTCCAATCACGGGCCGCTGGTGATGGAAGTGAACTCGTCGCCGGGGCTGGAAGGGATCGAGACCACTACCGGCAAGAATGTGGCGGGGATCATCATTGAACATCTTGAGAAGAATGGCGGGCCGAATATGACCCGGACCAAAGGCAAGGGCTAGAGCGAAGAGCTAGAGCTAAGAGCAAGAGCCCCTCATCGGAACGCCGCCCGCCTAACCCTCTCCCGAAGGGAGAGGGGACTGATTGGGGGATATTGAAGAACTACGCCGACCTGATCCTGCTGTGCCGAATCCACAATCGCCCCAGTCTTTCAGGTCGATGTATAACGCCAGACACCTCGGTCAGCTCCCTCTCCCTCGGGGAGAGGGCTGGGCGGGCGGCGTTCCGATGAGGGGTTTTTGATCTACACAGCATCTCGCGGCAGCATCAATCCCAACGGCAACCTCACCCGCGCTTCCAGTCCACCCCCGGACCGATTGCGCAGCTCAACATTGCCGCCATGCATCGAAGCAATCCGCTTCACAATCGCCAACCCCAAGCCGGTGCCCTTACCGCCCCGGGCACGATCGCCTCGCGTAAACGGGTTGAAAATCGCTTCAAGTTCCGAAGGATCAATCCCCGCGCCTCGGTCCATCACGCTCAGCACCACATACGGCGCACTGACGTCACCGGACACATAAGCGGCTACCTCAACGCTGCCACCGGCATGGTTCAAGGCGTTGCCGATCAGGTTGTTGAGCAAACGCTTCATCGAGACCCGACGCAGCGGGAACGGCTGAATCGGCTCCAGACGCAAACGCACTTTCTCTTCATTCTGGTTGTATGGCGCCGCCACCTCGCGCACCAGATCAGTCAGATCCACCTCTTCCACCGACTCGTCACGACCATCGCGAATAAACGCGAGAAACTGGTCGAGAATCGCATCCATGTCTTCGATGTCCCGGACCATGTCGTCCGTCAGGTCATTTCGGTCGCCCATCAATTCCAGCGACAGCCGCAAGCGGGTCAACGGTGTGCGCAAGTCGTGGGACACGCCGGCCAACATCAATTCACGCTCGCGACCGGCCTGTTCGACGTCTTCCGCCATCTGGTTGAAAGCGCGATAGACCTCGGTCATCTCGCTCGGTGTATCGCTGATCGGCAGCCGCACGCTACGACCCTGACCAAGCTGCCGGGCGGCATACACCAGACGTTTCAACGGCTGGTTGAGCTGACTGACGAAAATCCATGCAGAGGCTGTCGAGAGCAAGCCGATGGCGAGGAACCAGCCGAGCACGTTCCAGATTTTCTGGCCACGCAACGGGTGCGGATACAACGGCACCTTCAACCAGCCATCACCGAGGCTCGGCGCGCGCACCCACAACGCTGGCGGCGAGTGCATGCGCAAACGCACTTCAGTGTCGGCGCCCAACTCCGCCTGCATTTGTCGCTGATAGATTTCGCTGTACGGCCAGTGCTGTTCGCCTTCCGGCACACCGGCGCCGACCACCCGGATCAGGGTCGCCGCATCAGCAATCTTTGCGCGGTTCTCTTCATCCGCAGCCCAATAGGCACGCAGCGTCAGGGCGACGCCATGGCTGTATTGGCGATCCACCAGCACGTCCTCGTTCATCAATAGATAAACCAGGGTCAGCGCCTTGGAAAACAGCACGACGATGAGCACCAGCCAAAGGGTGCGGGAGAAAAAACTTTGGGGGAACCAGACAGGGGTTTTCATCTATAACCGCTACACACTTGCAGGAGCGAGCAATGCTCGCATATTGCGGATTGCGAGTCTGCGGGCATGGCCGTTCGACCAAAACCTGCAGACCCGCTCCTACAAATCGCCGATCACTTGGTGGCGGCGCCATCCGGTACGAACACGTAGCCCACACCCCAGACAGTCTGGATATAGCGCGGCTTCGATGCATCAGGCTCGATCATGCGGCGCAGACGGGAAATCTGCACGTCGATGGAACGCTCGAGGGCATCCCACTCGCGGCCACGGGCCAGGTTCATCAGTTTGTCGCGGGTCAGCGGCTGACGCGCGTTCATCACCAGGGCCTTGAGTACCGCAAACTCACCGGTGGTGAGCATGTGCACTTCGTCGCCGCGTTTTAGTTCGCGGGTGGCCAGCGACAACACGTAATCACCGAAGGTGACGTTTTCGTCTTCGCTGCCCGGCGCGCCCGGTACTGGTGCGGCCTGACGACGCAGAACAGCTTTGACCCGCGCCATCAGCTCGTCCGGGTTGAACGGCTTGGCCAGATAATCGTCGGCGCCCAGTTCCAGACCCTTGATACGGCTCATCTCATCGCCCTTGGCGGTGAGCATGATGATCGGGATCTGGTTGTTCGCGGCCCGCAGACGCCGGCACGCGGTCAGACCGTCTTCACCGGGCAGCATCAGGTCGAGGACGACCAGATTGAAAACTTCACGCGACAGCAGACGATCCATCTGCTCGGTGTTCGGTACGGTACGGGCGCGATAGCCCTTGCTGACGAAAAAACGTTCCAGCAGGCTGCTTAAGCCCGGATCGTCGTCAACGATGAGAATTTTTTCGCCTTCAGCAGTTTGTGCAGTGCTGCTCATTGGATGCTCCTTTTAGCTCGGCGCGCATTATGGCGTAGCTGCCGTTATACGCACCGTGTGCATTGTTAGCAGATTTTTCCTTCACTGCCAGAAAACCGGGGTTTATGCCTACAGACTGCGACGCCCCCGAATGACAGAACGCTGGTTATAATGCGCGGCGTTTTGTGCCAGGCAACGTCTGAATCGTTACCGCAGGTGGCAGGCTTTTTTTCCTGCCGCGCGCAGTAATTGTTCGATTTCACGGGTCAATGGGCTGCCTTTTGACCCAGGCAGCGGCAATTTTCTAGCCGCTCAACCAGACTCCGGGCCTTTATTTCCGTGCCTGCGAGCCTGATTTCACAATATGTCAGGTGGTTTTATGGACAGCATCAACAGCCGCATTGCCGAGGAACTCGGCGTACGCCCACAACAGGTCGAAGCGGCCGTCGCGCTACTCGATGAAGGCTCTACCGTTCCCTTCATCGCCCGTTACCGGAAAGAAGTCACCGGCAGCCTCGATGACACCCAGTTGCGTCATCTGGAAGAGCGCCTGCGCTACCTGCGAGAACTCGACGAACGGCGCATCAGCATCCTCGCCAGCATCGAAGAGCAAGGCAAACTCACTCCTGCCCTCGAGCGCGACATCAAACTCGCCGACACCAAGACTCGCCTCGAAGACTTGTACCTGCCGTACAAGCAGAAGCGCCGTACCAAGGGCCAGATCGCCCTGGAAGCCGGCCTCGGCGACTTGGCCGATGGCCTGTTCAACGACCCCAACCTGACCCCGGAAACCGAAGCCGCACGCTTCGTCGATGCCGAAAAAGGCGTGGCCGACGTGAAGGCTGCGCTCGAAGGCGCCAAATACATCCTCATGGAACGCTTCGCAGAAGACGCCAGCCTGCTGGAGAAACTGCGTAACTACCTGAAACAGGAAGCGACCCTCAGTGCCCGCGTCATCGCTGGCAAGGAAGAGGAAGGCGCCAAGTTCCGCGATTACTTCGAACACGACGAACCGCTGAAAAGCATGCCGTCGCACCGTGCGCTCGCCATTTTCCGTGGCCGCAACGAAGGCATCCTCAGCTCCGCGCTGAAAGTCGGCGACGAACTGCCGGGCACCATGCACCCGTGCGAGGGCATGATCGGCCAGCAATTCAACATCCAGAATCAGAACCGCCCGGCCGACAAATGGCTCGGCGAAGTGGTGCGCTGGACCTGGAAGGTCAAGCTCTACACCCACCTGGAAACCGACCTGCTCGGCGAGCTGCGTGACGGCGCCGAAACCGAAGCGATCAACGTCTTCGCCCACAACCTGCACGACTTGCTGCTGGCCGCGCCGGCCGGCCCGCGCGCAACCCTGGGCCTCGACCCGGGTTTGCGTACCGGCTGCAAAGTCGCAGTGGTCGATTCGACCGGAAAACTGCTCGATCACGCCACGGTCTACCCGCACGTGCCGCACAACAAGTGGGATCAGACCATCGCCATTCTGGCCGCCCTGTGCGCCAAGCATTCGGTTGACCTGATCGCCATCGGCAACGGCACCGCCAGCCGCGAGACCGACAAACTGGCGATCGAGCTGATCAAAAAATATCCAGCGATGAAAATGACCAAGGTCATGGTTTCCGAGGCCGGTGCATCGGTGTACTCGGCGTCGGAACTGGCGGCCAAGGAATTCCCGGACCTTGACGTGTCGATCCGTGGCGCGGTGTCCATCGCCCGTCGTCTGCAGGATCCGCTGGCCGAGCTGGTGAAAATCGATCCGAAATCCATAGGTGTCGGCCAGTACCAGCACGACGTTTCGCAGTTGAAACTGGCGCGTGGTCTGGACGCTGTGGTCGAGGACTGCGTGAACGCCGTTGGCGTTGATGTGAACACTGCTTCGGTGGCGCTGTTGGCGCGGATCTCCGGCCTCAACGCGACGCTGGCGCAAAACATCGTCACGCACCGCGACGAACACGGTGCGTTCAAAACCCGCGCAGCGCTGAAGAAAGTCGCGCGTCTGGGCGAAAAAACCTTCGAACAGGCGGCCGGTTTCTTGCGCGTGATGAACGGCGACAACCCGCTGGACTCGTCGGCGGTGCACCCGGAAGCCTACCCGCTAGTGCAGCGCATTGCCGCTGAAACCGACCGCGACATTCGCTCGCTGATTGGCGATGCCGCGTTCCTCAAGCGTCTGGATCCGAAGAAATTCACCGACGAAACCTTCGGCCTGCCGACCGTGACCGACATCCTGCAAGAGCTGGAAAAACCCGGCCGCGACCCGCGTCCGGAGTTCAAGACTGCCGAGTTCCAGGAAGGCGTTGAAGACCTCAAAGACCTGCAACTGGGGATGATCCTCGAAGGCGTCGTCACCAACGTGACCGCATTCGGTGCCTTCGTCGACATCGGCGTGCATCAGGACGGTCTGGTGCACATCTCGGCGCTGTCGGAGAAATTCATCAAGGATCCGCGTGAAGCGGTGAAGGCCGGCGACGTGGTGAAAGTGAAGGTCATGGAAGTCGACATCCCGCGCAAACGCGTTGGCCTGTCGATGCGCATGGGCGACACCCCGGGCGAGAAAATCGACGGCGCCCGTGGCTCGCGTCCGGGCTCAGCGCAACGCCAGCCTTCGAACAACGCACCACGCAAGGAAACCGCGACCGCAGCGCCAGTGAACAATGCGATGGCCTCGCTGTTCGCCAATGCCAAGCAGTTGAAGAAACGCTGATGGAGATTCCGGCCGGGCTCGTCGAGAGCGCGTTTTTCAAGCTGTTGGGCTGCCGCCTGCACAGCCTGGAAACCGGGGTGGCGCAAGTCGCCCTGGTGCTGGAACCGGAACTGCGCAATCGCGGCGGCAAATTACACGGTGGCGCGCTGTTCAGTCTGGTCGATATCGCCATGGGGCTGGCCTGTTCCAGCACTCATGGCTTCGATCAGCAGAGCGCGACCATCGAGTGCAAGATCAACTATATCCGCGCCGTTTCCGACGGTGAGGTCATGTGCACGGCGCGGGTGATTCACCCGGGCCGACGTACTTTGGTGGTCGAAGCCGACGTGATGCAGGGCGACAAACTGGTCGCAAAAGCGCAAGGCACGTTCGCTGTCCTGTAGCTACCGGTCATCATTTTGAGTTAATTTCGGCGCAACGAACCTTGTGGGAGCGAGCTTGCTCGCGAAGGCGGTGTGTCAGGCAACCGAAATGTTGGCTGATAAACCCTCTTCGCGAGCAAGCTCGCTCCCACAGGGATTGTGCAGTTCTTGACTGACCGGCAAATGGCCTGCCGCTATAAAACCAGGCGAAAACGCCAGTTTCAACTTCACCCTTGTAGACCGTCTTGCCCACCCCCATATTGGGGCGACTGACGCGTGAAGGAATCCAAATTGAGCGAACTTCTCAACCGCCGCCTGGCTCTGCTCGGCGAGCGCGCTAACCTCTCTCTGCTCGAGCAGTGCCTGCACGGTATCGAACGTGAATGCCTGCGCGTGACCAGCGAAGGTCGCCTGGCGCAAACGCCGCACCCCGAAGCCTTGGGTTCCGCGCTGACCAACGAACAAATCACCACCGACTACTCCGAGTCGCTGCTGGAATTCATCACGCCCGCCCTGCCCGACCCGGCTGATACCTTGGCGAGCCTGGACAAGATTCACCGTTTTGCCTACAGCAAACTCGGCAACGAGTACCTGTGGAGTCCATCGATGCCGTGCCCGTTGCCGGCCGAGGAAGACATCCCGATAGCCTACTACGGCACCTCCAACATCGGTCAGCTCAAGTACGTCTACCGCAAGGGCCTGGCCCTGCGGTACGGCAAGACCATGCAGTGCATCGCCGGGATTCACTACAATTTCTCCCTGCCGGAAAAGCTCTGGCCACTGCTGCGCGAAACCGAAGGTTTTGTCGGCACGGATCGCGATTTCCAGTCGACGTCCTATATCGCGCTGATCCGTAATTTCCGCCGCTATAGCTGGTTGCTGATGTACCTGTTCGGTGCCTCGCCGGCGCTGGATGCAGGCTTCCTGCGCGGTCGGTCGCATCAGTTGGAACAACTTGATCCGGACACGCTGTATCTGCCCTACGCGACCAGCCTGCGCATGAGCGACCTCGGTTATCAGAGCAACGCCCAGGCCGGCCTGACGCCGTGCTACAACGATCTGGCAAGCTACACCGACAGTCTGCGCAAAGCCGTGGCCACGCCGTACGCGCCGTACGTTGAAGTCGGCACGCACCAGGATGGCGAGTGGGTGCAGCTCAACACCAACATCCTGCAGATCGAAAACGAGTACTACTCCAACATCCGCCCGAAACGCGTGACCTACACCGGCGAGCGGCCGATTCAGGCGCTGGTGGCCCGTGGCATTCAGTACGTTGAAGTGCGTTGCCTGGACATCAACCCGTTCCTGCCGATGGGCATCGACCTCACCGAGTCGCGCTTCCTCGATGCGTTCCTGCTGTTCTGCGCGCTGAGCGACAGCCCGTTGCTGACCAACACCTCGTGCGGCAACGCCACCTCGAACTTCCTCAGCGTGGTCAAGGAAGGTCGTCGTCCAGGCCTGCAATTGCAGCGTGACGGTGAACCGGTCGAGATGAAGACCTGGGCGGCCGAACTGCTGGAGCAGATCGCTCCACTGGCGGCGTTGCTGGATCAGAGCCATGGCGGCGATGCCCATAGCAAGGCGCTGGACGCGCAACTGGCCAAGGTCAGCGATCCGTCCCTGACACCTTCGGCGCAAGTGCTGGCGGCGATGGCAGAGCACAAGGAAAGCTTTGCGCAGTTCTCGTTGCGTCAGAGTCAGGCGCATGCGGAGTTCTTCCGTAGCGAGCCGTTGGTGGCGGATGAGCAGGCGAAGTTTGAGGAGTTGGCGCGTACTTCTCTGGCAGCGCAGGCTGAGCTGGAGCAGAACGAAGTCGGTGATTTCGACGTATTCGTCGGGTCGTATCAGGCAAGCATTCTCGCAATCAGCAACTAAAAGCCCCTCACCCTAGCCCTCTCCCGGAGGGAGAGGGGACTGACCGCGGTGTTGATACGAAGTACGCCGACTTGAAATATCCAGCCGAAATCAGGCCTTGAAAAGCACAGAGATCGGCCCCCTTTCCCCCTCGCCCCCTTGGGGGCGGTCCGACGTTTCGGGAGGGCTGGGGTGAGGGGGCAAAGATTTAACGTCGAGCGCAAGATCCGAAATATCCACAATTCTGATCGTTCCCACGCTCCGCGTGGTAACGCCTCAAGGGACGCTCTGCGTCCAGGTGACGCGGAGCGTCACCGGCTGCATTCCCACGCAGAGCGTGGGAACGATCTATCCGAAATATTCACAATCCCCCCGCGCCTTAGATTTTTCCGCTCATAAGCTCATTCTAAAAAGTTATTTATTTACCGATTCTTAGATCATTTAGTCTCCTTTCACGCCGACGCTCGGTCGCCTGATATGGAGCTGTTCAATGAAACTGAATTTCCCGCTTCGCTTGCTCGCCGTAGCCTCCCTGGCTGCCGCGAGTTTTCTGGCCCAGGCCGCCGACCTTACCGTCGCCTACCAAACCACCGTTGACCCGGCGAAAGTCGCCCAGGCCGACGGCGCCTACGAAAAAGCCACCAAAGCCGACATCGCCTGGCGCAAGTTCGACAACGGCGCCGACATCATCGCCGCCATCGCCTCCGGTGACGTGCAGATCGGCTATCTCGGTTCGAGCCCGCTGACCGCCGCGATCACGCGCAAAGTCCCGGTCGAAACTTTCCTCATCGCCACGCAGATCGGCGCCGCTGAAGCACTGGTCGCGCGCGACGGTTCCGGCATCAAGACGCCACAGGATCTGATCGGCAAGAAAATCGCCGTGCCATTCGTATCGACCGGTCACTACAGCCTGCTCGCCGCGCTGAAGCACTGGAACATCGACCCGTCGAAGGTCACCGTGCTCAACCTCGCCCCGCCAGCGATCATTGCCGCGTGGAAACGCGGTGACATCGATGCCACCTACGTGTGGGATCCGGCACTCGGCGTGGCCAAGGAAAACGGCAAAGTGCTGATCACCTCCGGCGAACTGGCCAAGTTTGGCGCGCCGACCTTCGATGCGTGGATCGTGCGCAAAGACTTCGCCGAGAAGCACCCGGAAATCGTCACCGCGTTCGCCAAGGTCACCCTCGACGCCTACGCCGACTACCGCAAAGACCCGAAAGCCTGGCTCGCCGATCAGTCCAACGTCGACAAACTGGTGAAACTCTCAGGCGCCAAGGCCAGCGACATTCCGCTGTTGCTGCAAGGCAACGTCTACCCGCTGGCGGCGGACCAAGTCGTCAGCCTCGGCGCGCCGACCACCAAAGCCATCACTGACACCGCCGCGTTCCTCAAGGAGCAAGGCAAGGTCGAAGCGGTTCTGCCGGACTACGCGCCATACGTCAGCGCCAAATACATCACCAACTGATCGGGAGTTAACCGCGATGGCCTTGCTACAGCTGGAGCGCATCAGCGCACAGTACCCGGGCAGCCCGACACCGGTGCTGGCGGATATTTCTCTGACCCTGGGGCCTCAGCAATTGCTGGTGGCTCTCGGCCCGTCCGGCAGTGGCAAGACTTCGCTGTTGAACCTGATTGCCGGTTTCGTCGAGCCGAGCGCCGGGCGCATCACCCTCGACGGTGTGCCGGTCAAAGGCCCGAGCGCCGAACGGGGCGTGGTGTTCCAGGATGATGCGTTGCTGCCATGGCAGGACGTGCTGGCGAACGTCGCGTTCGGTCTGGAGCTGGCCGGTATCGCCAAGGACAAGCGCGAAAAAATCGCCCGTGAAATGCTCGCGCTGGTTGATCTTTCAGGGTTCGAAAGTCGCCGCATCTGGCAACTCTCCGGCGGCCAGAAACAACGTGTTGGCCTCGCCCGCGCCCTCGCCGCTGATCCGCGGGTGTTGCTGATGGACGAGCCTTTCGGTGCCCTCGACGCATTCACTCGCGAACAGATGCAGGAGCTGTTGCTGCAAGTCTGGCAGCGCACGGCCAAGCCGGTTTTCCTGATTACCCACGATATTGAAGAAGCGGTTTTCCTCGCCACTGACCTGATTCTGCTCGCACCGAATCCGGGGCAGATCGTTGAGCGCCTGCATCTGGATTTCGGTCAGCGTTATGCCGCCGGTGAATCCGCCCGGGCGATCAAATCCGATCCGAGTTTTATCGAAACCCGCGAACACGTGCTGAGCAAAGTGTTCTCGCAACGCAGCGCCGGGCAACGGCAGGAGCGCGCATGAGCAGTTACGACGTTTCCTCGGCTGCGGTAAAACCGGTCAGCGCTTCGGCGGCCATTCCTGTACGTCGCAGCCTCAGCACTCGCTGGATCAGCCTGCTGACGCTGTTCGCGTTGTTGGCCATCTGGTGGGCGGTGACTGCCACCGGGTTGATCGAACCACTGTTCCTGCCGCCACCGTCCGCCGTGCTGCAAAAGGGCTGGTTGCTGGCGACTACCGGTTACATGGATTCAACGTTGTGGCAGCACCTCGGCGCAAGCCTGAGCCGCATCGGTCTGGGCCTCGGTTTTGCGATTCTGACCGCCGTGCCGGTAGGCATTGCCATTGGCGCCAACCGCATCGCCCGTGGCGTGCTCGATCCGCTGATCGAGTTCTACCGCCCTATTCCACCGCTGGCCTATTTGCCGCTGATCGTGATCTGGTGCGGCATCGGTGAGTTGTCGAAAGTGCTGCTGATTTATCTGGCGATTTTTGCGCCGATCGCCATTGCCACGGCGACCGGTGTGCGCACGGTTGATCCGGCGAAATTGCGCGCAGCGCAGTCGTTGGGCGCGACGCGTTTGCAGCTGATTCGCCATGTGATTTTGCCGAGCGCTCTGCCGGACATTCTCACGGGTGTGCGTATTGGTCTGGGCGTTGGTTGGTCGACCTTGGTTGCTGCTGAACTGATCGCGGCCACCAGCGGTTTGGGCTTTATGGTGCAGTCGGCTGCGCAGTTCCTGGTCACCGATGTGGTGGTGCTGGGGATTCTGGTCATCGCCCTGATCGCCTTCGCCATGGAAATGGGCCTGCGCGCCCTGCAGCGCAAACTGGTGCCGTGGCACGGCCAGGCCCACTAAATCGCCCTGTAAAACTTCCCCTGTGGGAGCGAGCCTGCTCGCGATTGCGGTGTGTCATTCACCACAGCATTGACTGCCAGTCTGCAATCGCGAGCAGGCTCACTCCTACAAAAGCTTGAACCCCGAATTCGAAGAGAAAGACCATGAGCAGCCTGAACATCACCCCATTAAGCTCAGCCCTCGGCGCACAGATCAGCGGCGTCGACATCAGCCAGCCGTTGACCCTGGAACACCGCGACGCCATTGAACAGGCGCTGCTCAAATATCAAGTGTTGTTCTTCCGCAACCAGCCAATCGAACCGCCGCAACAGGCGCGTTTCGCTGCGTACTTTGGTGACCTGCACATTCACCCGATCTACCCGAACGTACCGGAACAACCGGAAGTGTTGATCCTCGACACCGCCGTCACCGACGTGCGCGACAACGCGATCTGGCACACCGACGTGACCTTCCTGCCGACGCCGGCGATGGGCGCGGTGCTCAGCGCCAAGTTGCTGCCGGAGTTCGGTGGCGACACGCTGTGGGCCAGCGGGATTGCTGCGTACGAAGCGCTGTCGGCGCCAATGAAAGCCTTGCTCGAAGGGCTGACCGCGACTCACGATTTCACTCGCTCGTTTCCGCTGGAGCGCTACGGCAATACGCCGGAAGCGTTGGCGCAGTGGGAAGAGACCCGACGCAAGAATCCACCGCTGTCGCACCCGGTGATTCGTACGCATCCGGTCAGCGGGCGGCGTTCGTTGTTCGTCAATGAAGGCTTCACGTCGAAGATCAATGAGCTGTCGGAAACCGAGAGCGAGGCGATTCTGAAGTTTCTGTTCGCCCATGCAACGCGACCGGAATTCACCATTCGCTGGCGTTGGCAGCAGGACGACATTGCGTTCTGGGATAACCGCGTGACGCAGCATTACGCGGTGGATGATTATCGGCCGGCGCGGCGGGTGATGCAGCGGGCGACGGTGTTGGGGGATGTGCCGTTTTTTCGCTGAGTCCTTTCAAAGGCAAAAGCCCCTCACCCTAACCCTCTCCCGGAGGGAGAGGGAACTGACCGAGGTGTTTGTACTAGCTACATCGACCTGAAATGTCGGGTTGAATTCAAGTTTTGAAAAGCATGAAGATCGGCTCCCTTTCCCCCTCGCCCCCCTGGGGGAGAGGGCTGGGGTGAGGGGGATGGATCTTGCTGACCAAACCCAATCTTCATCACTCCGCCGTCGAAGGCTTCTCCCAAAGATTGATCCCACCCTCTTGGGCAAACCGGTCAATCTCCGCCAATTCCTCAGCACTGAAGCTCAAATTCTTCAACGCCCCGACGTTCTCGATAATCTGCTCCGGCCGGCTCGCCCCAATCAGTGCCGAGGTCACCCGAGGATCCCGCAACGTCCACGCCAGCGCCAGTTGCGCCAGACTTTGACCACGACGCTTGGCGATCTCGTTCAATGCGCGCACATGAGCGATGTTGGCATCAGACAGGTGCGAAGCCTGCAACGAACCGCCGCCCGGACGATTGACCCGCGCATCCGCCGGCACGCCGTTGAGGTATTTGTCGGTGAGCAGACCTTGCGCCAACGGAGTGAAAGCAATCACGCCCGTGCCGAGTTCATCGGTGGTATCCAGCAGGTCTTTTTCCACCCAGCGATTGAGCAGGTTGTACGCCGGCTGATGGATCAACAGCGGTACTTTCCACTCTTTCAACAGCGCAGCGATCTCGCGGGTTTTTACCCCGGAATACGACGAGATACCGATGTACAACGCCTTGCCCTGTTGCACCGCGGTGGCGAGGGCGCTGGCGGTTTCTTCCAGCGGGGTGTCCGGGTCGAAACGGTGCGAATAGAAGATATCCACGTAGTCCAGACCGAGCCGTTGCAGGCTCTGGTCGAGGCTGGCCAGCACGTATTTGCGCGAGCCGCCGCCCTGGCCGTAAGGGCCGGGCCACATGTCCCAACCCGCCTTGCTGGAGATGATCAGCTCGTCGCGGTACTGCTTGAAGTCTTCGCGCAGCAGGCGACCGAAATTGATCTCGGCACTGCCGTAGGGCGGGCCGTAGTTGTTGGCCAGGTCGAAGTGGTTGATGCCCAGGTCGAACGCGGTGCGTAACAAGGCGCGCTGGGTGTCGATCGGCGTGCTGTCACCGAAGTTGTGCCACAGACCCAGCGACAACGCCGGCAGCACCAGACCGCTGCGGCCGACGCGGCGGTAAGGGATGGAGTCGTAGCGGTTTTCGGCAGCGGTGTAAGTCATCGAATCCTCTCTTGTCTGTCTTGAATAGGGTGTCGACTGCTTCGCGAGCAAGCTCGCGAAGGGTGTTACACAAATCGATTGCCGGGTCGGGCCAGACCCAGGTTCTCGCGCAAGGTCCGGCCTTCATACTCGGTTCTGAACAGCCCGCGCCGTTGCAGTTCCGGGACCACGCCATTGGCGAAGTCTTCGAGCCCGCCGGGCAAGTGCGGCACCAGCACGTTGAAACCGTCCGCTGCGCCTTGTTCGAACCATTCCTGCAAACGATCGGCAATCTGCTCCGGCGTACCGACCAGGCTGTAATGCCCGCGTCCGCCAGCAATCTTGCGCCCCAGTTCGGCAAGGCTCAGGTTCTCCCGGCCCGCCAGTTCAGTGAGCAATTTCTGCCGGCTCTGCTGACCGCTTTCGGTCAGCGGCAACTCCGGCAACGGCCCGTCCAGCGGGTACTTCGACAAATCGAAGTTGCCCAGCATACGCCCAAGCAAGGCGACGCCAACCTCGGGTTCGACTAATTGCTGAAACGTTTCACATTTTTCCCGCGCTTCGGCTTCGGTGCGGCCGACCACAACGAAAACCCCGGGCATGATTTTCAGTGAATCCGCGCTGCGCCCGTACTTGGGCAAACGTGCTTTGAGGTCAGCGTAAAACGCTTGGGCACTGGCCAGCGAAGTCTGTGCGGTGAACACCACTTCAGCGGTTTGCGCCGCCAATTCGCGCCCGGTTTCCGAAGATCCAGCCTGAACAATCACCGGTTGCCCCTGCGGCGAACGCGCAACGTTCAGCGGACCTTTGAC
The DNA here is from genome assembly GCF_056401755.1 of Pseudomonas sp. P4_D7. Lineage (NCBI taxonomy): Bacteria > Pseudomonadati > Pseudomonadota > Gammaproteobacteria > Pseudomonadales > Pseudomonadaceae > Pseudomonas > Pseudomonas sp. P4_D7. The sequence continues at coordinate 26,334 of NZ_JBFUIR010000056.1, forward strand.
GCGAAAATGTTCACCAACATGATCCAGAACGTGCAATTTCGAAGGGTCGTAATACGCTCCGCTGGCCTTGTCGCGAAAGAAGGCATCGTCCTCCCAACTGTCCCAAAGCCCGGTCACCACCTGATGAAACTCGCGGGCTCGGCTGTAGCGTTCGGCGTGGCCAATGTGTTCGTCACGCCCGAAATTCAGCGCTTCGGCAGCATTGTCCGACGTCACCAGATTCCACCCCGCGCGGCCACCCGACAGGTGATCGAGCGAAGCAAATTTGCGCGCCACGTGATACGGCTCGTTGTAACTGGTGGTCGCCGTGGCGATCAGGCCGATATGCGCGGTGACCGCACTAAGGGCCGAGAGCAAGGTCAGCGGTTCAAAGTGATCGGAACGCGCCATGCGGCTGGCGATGTCCTGAGTTGGCGCGGCGACGCTGTCAGCGACAAACAACGCATCGAACTTCGCCGCCTCGGCAATTTGCGCCAGCCGCTTGTAATGGGCGAAATCCAGACCCGCATTCGCCGGCACATCCGGATGACGCCACGCTGCCACATGGTGCCCGGTGGCCATAAGGAATGCACCGAGTTTCAACTGTCTGCTCATCTCAGAAATCCTTGCGCAGTTGCACGCCGAAGTAGCGCTCGTCATCCCGTGGCACGGCGCGATAGATGTAATTGCCGCCGCTGGCGAGCAATGGCGAGTACGACTTGTCGGTGAGGTTTTTGCCCAGCAGTGCCACGCGCCAGCCATTGCTGTAATCAGCCAGCGCGACACTGGCGTTCCAAAGACCGTAGGCGCCCTGCTTGGTGTCGACGTTCTGGCTGATGTCGTACTGCACTTCGCTCTGCCAGCTATAGTCGGTGCCGAGTTCGATATCCAGGCCGTTATCCAGCGGGATGCTGTAGTCAGCGCGCACGTAGCTTTTCCAGTCCGGACTGAACGGCAGCGGTTTACCGTTGACGTTGCACGACGCCGCTGCGCCTGCCGGGCAGGCGAATTCGTCGATGCGCGCACGGGTGTAGGCGAGTGCGCCGGACAGTTTCAATTGCTGGGTGGCCTGCAAGGCGTAATCGAGTTCGACGCCCTCGGTGCTGACGCTGCCAGCGTTGATCAGGCGCGTCACCACTTGCCCGGCGACGGTGTCGAAGAAGTTCGCCTGATAGTTGTCGTAATCGCTGTGGAACACCGCGAGATTGGTGGTCAGGCGATTGTTCCAGGAAGTGGCTTTGATGCCCGCTTCCCAGGTGTTGGAGGTCTCCGGTTTCAGCGCTTCGGTATCGCGCGGCTGCATGTTGAAGAAGACGTTGTAGGCCGGGCCTTTGTAGCCGCGCGAGTAGGTCAGATAGGTAGTGACAGCATCGCTCAAGTCGTACTGCACACCGAGGCGGCCGGACCAACCGTCTTCGTCCACTGAACCGGAACTGCTGGTGGCCGGTTGAATGCCGCTGACGGTGGTCGACGAGGTCGAGACGCGGCGGTGATCGTATTCCAACTCATCGTGGGTGTAGCGCAGGCCGGCGATGCCACGAAAATCCGAGGTGAAGTTCAGCGTGCTCTCACCGAACACCGCATAGCTGTCGCTGGTGGTGCTGTAATCGGCGACGCCTCGGTCGGTGCGCGTGGTGGTGTTCAGCGTGCGCTGATAGGTCTCGTCATCCTTGCCGTGCATGTAGAACAGGCCGCCGACGTACTCAAGAAACTCGCCCTTCGGCGAGGCCAGGCGCAGCTCTTGCGAATATTGATCGAAGGCCAGATCACCTTTGTCCGCCGTGCCGGGGAACGCCGCCGTCACCGTACCGAGACGATCACCGTCCTGATACTGGGTGTTGTCCCAACCGCGCCATGCGGTGATCGACGTCAGGGTGTAATCGCCCAGTTGCCAGTCGAGCTGGCCGGACAGGCCCTTGTTGGTGTCCTCGACATGGCTGCGGGTGTCGGTGTTGATATCGCGATTGTGGCTAGTCGCATTGACCGGGTTCAGCGCGTTGGCGAAGGCCGGCGTCAGCGACTTGCTGACCACGCCGTTGGGGCCGTCGTCATGGGACTGCATGTAGTCGGCGATCAGGGTGAAGGTGACGTCGTCATTCGGGGTGAATTCGAGTTTGCCGCGCACGCCGCGATGGTTGTAGCCGTTGACCTCCTGGCCATTGTGCTGGTTGTCGACGTTGCCGTCGTAGGTGCCGAACAGCGTGCTGATCGAGCCTTTCAACGTGTCCGGAATCAGGCTGCCGCCGATGCCGAAACGGGTGCGACTTTCGTTGCCGCTGTAGTACGACTGATCGATGTAGCCATGGGTCTCGGCGGTGGGTGCCTTGCTGGTGATGTTGAGTACACCGGCCGAGGCGTTCTTGCCGAACAGCGTACCTTGCGGGCCGCGCAGCACTTCGACGCGCTCCAGATCCAGCAAGTCGAGAGTGGATTGCCCGGGACGCGCGTAGACCACGCCGTCGATCACCGTCGCCACGGTCGGCTCGACACCCGGCGAGGTGGAAATCGTGCCGACACCGCGCACGAACAACGAGGTGTCCTTGTTCGAAGCGCCAGTGCGGAAGTTCAGCGACGGCACTTGCTGGACGATGCTCGCCACGCCGTTGCGGTTGTCGCGCTCAAGTTGTTCGCCGTCGATCACCGACACCGCGACCGGCACTTTTTGCAGTGACTCTTCGCGGCGGGTCGCGGTGACTGTCACCGATTTGAGTGTTGGCTCCTGATCACTGCTCTCGGCAGCGAATGCGTTGGGCAACGGCAGCGCCGCCAACCCCGTGAATAACCAGCCGGCGGCGCGGATCGATTGCGCCAGTTTGTTTGTCGCCCCAGGAATGTTGTGCATGTTTGCCCGCTCGAAATTGGCCCTTAACCGCTGCCGTTCTGCGACGACAGCGCCTGAATCGGTGTCTTGGGCATTCGCTCGAGCGAGTAGCAGACAGCGCGCTTTGTTAGCGCTACCATCGACAGTATTGGCAAGCCGCACATAGAGCGTCAAATACTGAAAAATTACTTTTATATGCGATTTGGTTTTTAAGAAGGATCGAGCCTTGAGCGAAGAAAAACCCCGCAAACGCCGTGGCGCCGGGCGTGTAACGCTGAATGCCGTGGCGCGTGAGGCCGGGGTTTCGGCGATCACCGTGTCACGCTATTTCAACCAGCCTGAGCAGGTTTCGCCCGAGCGTCGCGAGCGGATTGCGGCGGTGGTGGCCGAGTTGGGTTACGTACCGAATCTGGTGGCCGGCGGGCTGGCCTCGGCGCGGGGGAAAATCGTCGGCATGGTGATCCCGAATATCTCCGGGCCGATCTTCGCCAATACCATTCAAGGCTTCAGCGACACACTCAGCCGCCATGGCTATCAGCTGTTGCTGGCGTCGAGTTACTTCAGCACTGAACAAGAAGAAAACGCCGTGCGTGCGTTTCTCGGCTGGTCGCCAGCGGCGCTGGTGCTGACCAGTCACTTTCACAGTGCGGGCACGGAAAAGATGATCGCCGAGGCGGATGTTCCGGTGATCGAGACGTGGGATTACCAGCCGGAGCGTGAGCCGATGCAGATCGGTTTTTCGCATTTTGAAGTGGGCGTGAAGGCGGCAAAACATCTGCTGGGAAAAGGCTACCGACGCATTGCCTTCGTGCAAAACAGCGCTGCGGGCGACTTCAGCGCATTGGAACGCCGCGACGGTTACGCGGCGACCTTGCGCGAATCCGGCCTGGACCCTTGGATCTACGCCCCTGACGCCGATCGAGCGCCATTCGAGGCCGGCAAACAGGCGATGGATGCGCTGATGAATGCCTCACCGCGCCCCGACGCAATCATTTTCGCCAACGACAACCTCGCCGCCGGCGGCCTGCTCGCCGGGCAACGCGCAGGCCTCAAGATCCCCGAGGACTGCGCCGTCCTCGGTTTCGGCGATTACCCGTTCGCCGAGATGCTGCTACCTAGCCTGAGCACGATCAAACCGCCGGCGCTGGAGATCGGCGTACTGGCCGCAACACGCGTATTGGAAAGTCTTGGCGTGTTGCCGAGCGACGAAGTGCAACGTCTGAACCTGCTGCAATGCCAGGTCATCGAGCGCAAAAGCACCTGATGAATATGGTGGGGGCTGGATTGGCTATGCTCTAAAGAACACCGAGGTGGCCCCTTCGCGAGCAGGCTCGCTCCCACAGGGATTTCCTGTGTACATGAAATC
>NZ_JBFUIR010000056.1:30515-33201 GCF_056401755.1 Pseudomonas sp. P4_D7
CTCCCACAGGGATTTCCTGTGTACATGAAATCCCTGTGGGAGCGAGCCTGCTCGCGAAAGCGATCCTTCAGGCAATGCACCTCCACCAGGCAGAATCCGCCATGCACACYGCCATCATCATTTTCTTCGGCCTGGTCCTGCTCGCTCTGATGCTTTACATCGGCGAGCGCATCGGCTTCAGCCGCCAGACCATGGCCTACGGCTTCGCCGCCCTGTGGTTGGCGTTGACGGTGATCAATGGCGCGGTGGGCGTGGTGCATGCCGGCCAGTCCGTGGGTTCGGAAATAGCCATAGGCAGTGCGGTGTTCGGGGTGCCGGTGGCGGCGATGGTGTTGTTCATGGTGCTGAGCGCCGAATCCTGAGCGGACCCGGCGCTCAGGCGCCGATCAACGTACCAAGTGCAGGAACTGCATATGGCGTTCGTACTGATCGAGGATGTCGTTGATGATCTGTTCTTTGGTGTAGCCGACCAGATCGTAGTCCTGACTGCCCTCGCTCAAGTGCACTTCGGCGCGGTAGTAACGACGATTGTTGAGCTGCTTCGAGCCCATCCCGCCACGCGCGAACGACGGCGTGAAGTAGCCGCGCATCTGCACCTGATAGATGAACGGATGCGCATCACCATGGCCGATTTCGAGGCTGACGCTGTCATTCGCCGGATCCGGCTGGGTGACCACGTTGAGGCCTTTTTCAACGAACACCGCCGTCACTTCTTCAATTGCCGGGCGTACCGTGGTGTCCATGAAACGGTACACCTCGTCGCGCGACGGGAAGTGCACCGCCTGACTCAGCCGCTGACGCCAGCCGCCCGTACCGCGCCGTGAACCGGAGACCGGTGCCAGCGAGTGCAACTGCGCGATCTGCTTCTGCGACTCCAGATAGAACGCCTTGTGCAGACCCCACATCATCAACAGCAGGATCAACGAGAACGGCAACGAGGTCAGCACTACCGCTGATTTCAGCGCATCGATGCTGCCGGAGAACAGCAGCGCACTGGTGATCAACGCGGTCATCGCGCCCCAGAACACCCGCAGCCATTTCGGCCCGTCTTCGTCCGGGTTGCCACCCTTGGCCGACAAGGTCGAGAGCACCACGGTGCCGGAGTCGGCAGACGTCACGAAGAACACGAAGCTGATAAACACCGTCACAGCGATGACGGTTTTGCTCCATGGGTAGGTTTCCAGCAGCAGGTAAATGCTCATCGACGGGTTGTCGATGGCCGACATGCCCAGCGCGCTCATGCCGTGGTTGAGCACTTGGTCCAGCGCACTGTTGCCGAAGATCGACATCCACGCGAGGGTGAAACCGAGCGGAATCAGCAGCACGCCGAAGACGAATTCGCGGATGGTCCGGCCACGGGAAATCCGTGCGATGAACAGGCCCACGAACGGCGACCATGCAATCCACCAGGCCCAGTAGAACACTGTCCAGCCACCAAGCCAGTCGCTCGGTTTGTCGTAGGCGTAGAGGTCGAAACTCTTCATCGGCAAGGCGCCGAGATAGTCGCCGAGGTTCTGGATCAAGGTGTTGAGCAGGTGCTGGGTAGGCCCGGCGAACAACACGAACAGCAGCAGCGCACAGGCCAGCAGCATGTTGATGTCGGACATCACCCGCACGCCTTTATCGACGCCGGAGACGGCAACGATGATCGCTGCGCCCATCATCAGCGTGATCAGGCCGACCTGAATCCACTGGGTGTGAGCGATGCCGAACAGGTAGTCGAGACCGGAGTTGAGGTGCAGCACACCAAAGCCCATGTCGGCGCCCAGACCGAACACCGTGGCGATGATGCCGAAGCCGTCCACTGCGTAACCGATCGGGCCGTTGATGCGTTTGCCGATCAGCGGATACAGCGCCGAACGCAGAGCCAGCGGCAGGTTGTGACGGTAAGCGAAATACGCCAACGCCATGCCGACGAAGGCGAACACGCCCCAGCCATGCAGGCCCCAGTGCAAGAACAGAATCTGCATCGCCTGACGCGCCGCATCCGCCGTGCCCGCCTCGCCTTGCGGCGGCTGGAGCATATGGGTCAGCGGTTCAGAGACGCAGAAGAAGAACAGCGTGATGCTGATCCCGGCGGCGAACAGCATGCCGGCCCAGGACAAATAACTGAATTCGGGCTCGTCGTGGTCGGCACCGAGTTTTATCTTGCCGTAGCCGGATAAGGCGGTGACCACCACGAAGACCAGATACAGGGTCATCGCGAGCATGTAGTACCAGCCGACCGTATTGGCCGCCCAGTTTTGCGCTTCCAGCAGCCAGGCGCCTGCCTGCTCCGGCATGGCGATGACAACGAGACCAAACAGCAGAATGACCGTCGCGGCGAAGTAGAACACCGGCGGATTCATGCGTACCAGACCGCTGGCGGGGGTAGACGATGCACTCATGAAACGTGCACCTCGAAGGGTTGAAACGTGGCTGAAATGATCGGACTCAGCAAAGGCAAGCCTCCTGTTGTGAGCGGGCAGCGAACCACCGGTTTAACTTGAATGAACGTTCAAGTTAAACATGGATAGGGTGGCAAGGACTAATCGTACGGCTAGGCGGTAGTTTTCCTACGCTAGCTCAAGGATGGGTATGACGCGGGTTTGAGGGTATTCGTTCACTGGAGAATTGGCTGATTGCCATTATCTTGATTTGGTCTGAAAATCATTCGCGAGCAGGCTCGCTCCCACATTTGAAACGC
>NZ_JBFUIR010000057.1:0-33453 GCF_056401755.1 Pseudomonas sp. P4_D7
CCTCAAGGGACGCTCCGCGTTCCAGCTTGCGAAAGGGACGCGGAGCGTCCCGGGCTGCATTCCCACGCAGAGCGTGGGAACGATCATCAACTCAGGTTGGGTAATTGGCTCGCAGTGCCTCGAGGCCACCCTGATAGATGCCACTGAACAACGCCACCACTTCCTCATCACTCACGCCTTTGGCGTTGAAACGCCCCGACCACGTCACGCGGGCGCCCTGCCCCTGGGCTTCGACCTTGATCGTCGCCAGGTAATCAGTCGCCGGGAACGGTGCCTGTTCAATCGAATAGCTGTAGGTCTTCCCCGAGTTGTCGAACGCTTGCAGTCGCTCGATTACCACAGCGCCGTCAGCGGTTTGCAGGGTGCGCACGCGGCCACCGTCGCTCAGCCCACTCTTGGGAATAAAGGGCAGCCAATCGGGCAGCGTGTTGAAGCCGCCGATCAATTGCCAGACCTGATCGGCCGAGGCCGGAATGTCGATGGTTGCGGATGCTGTTGGCATAGATAAACGTCTCTCCAGAATTCAGATCGTCAGGCTGTCGACCACGCCGCCATCGACGCGCAATGCGGCGCCGGTGGTGGCCGAGGACAGCGGCGAAGCAATGTAGGTCACCAGGTGCGCGACTTCTTCGACATCCGCCACGCGCTGGATGATCGAGGTCGGGCGGGCCTTGAGCACAAAGGCATCGGCCTCATCGCGCAGGTTGCGCCCGGATTCGGCGGCGGCATCCTTGAGCATGTCTTGCAGGCCGTCGGTGAAGGTCGGCCCCGGCAGAATCGCATTGACCGTCACCCCGGTGCCAGCCAGACGTTTGGCCAGACCGTGGGACACCGCCAGATTGGCGCTTTTGGTCACGCCGTAGTTGATCATGTCCGCTGGCGTGGCCACGCCGGATTCAGAGGACAGGAAGATCACCCGGCCCCAGCCCTGCTCGACCATCGCCGGCACGTAGTGCCGCGCCAGGCGCACGCCGGAAATCACGTTGACCTCATAGAAACGCGTCCACTCGCTGTCCGGCGCTTCGAAGAAATCCACGGCGTCGAAGATGCCGAGGTTGTTCACCAGAATGTCCGCACGCGGTTCAGCGGCGAACAGCTTCTGCGCGCCCTCCGCGGTGCCCAGATCGGCAGCCAGACCACGCAACTGCGCACCCGGGACTTTCTCGCGAATACTCGCCAATGCCTGTTCAACTTTACCCGTGTCGCGGCCGATCACCACCACCGTGGCGCCAGCTTCGGCCAGCGACTGGCTGATGCCCAAGCCGATACCAGCAGTGCTGCCGCTGACAATGGCCAGTTTTCCACTCAGATCAATCTTCATGCTTTCACCTCATCGATTGGCAATGGTGCACGTTCAGAAACCAGTTGGGCGTCGCGCATCGCCTGCCAGAAACCGGCAGGAATACTGGCCGACAATGCCGCGACGTCTTCGGCGATGCGTTGCGGTTTGCTTGCGCCGGGAATCACCGCCGCAACAGCGGGATTGGCCAGCGAGAACTGTAGCGCAGCGGCTTTGATATCAACGTTGTAAGCGGCGGCGATGCGTTTGATCTGCTCGACCTTGGCGATGACTTCAGGGCTGGCCTGCTGGTATTCGAAGTGCGAGCCGCCGGCGAGAATTCCTGAGCTATAAGGGCCACCGACGACGATTTCAACGTTTTGCGCCAGCGCTGCATCCATCAGGCGTTGCAACGGACGTTCGTGGTCGAGCAGCGTGTAGCGGCCAGCCAATAGAAAGCCATCCGGCTGAGCTTCGCTGAGGTCGAGGGTCAGTTCACATGGCTCGACTTTGTTCACGCCCAGGCCCCAGCCTTTGATCACGCCTTCTTCGCGCAAGCGGGTCAGCACTTTGAATGCACCAGTGCGGGCCTGATTGAAGTACTCCAGCCATTGATCGCCGTAGAAGTCTTGAGCGATGTCGTGCACCCAGACGATGTCGAGGCGATCGGTTTGCAGGCGTTTGAGGCTGTCCTCAATGGAGCGCAGGGTTGCATCGGCGCTGTAGTCATTGACGATCTTGTTCGGGCGACCGTGTTCGAATACACCACTTTTTTCGCCGAGATCGCGGGCGGCGGCGTCTTCGATTTCATCGAGAATCACCCGGCCGACCTTGCTGCTCAGCACGTAATCGTCGCGCTTGTATTGCTTGAGTGCCTCACCAAGGCGGATCTCCGACAGCCCCGAACCGTAAAACGGCGCGGTGTCGAAGTAGCGCACACCGGCATCCCAGGCGGCATGCACAGTGGCCTGCGCTTCTTCTTCGGGGATGGCGCGAAACATGTTGCCCAGTGGTGCGGTGCCGAAGCCCAGTTGGCCGGACAGTTTGTCTTTCAAGCTCATGGGTTTTTCCTCAATAGGTTCTGGGTCTGTGTGACCGTTGAGCAGATCCTAGATTGCGACACCGAGACCGTCCAAGACATAATCTGCAGTACTTGAGTCCCTATAGGTCTGACATGATCGACATCCGCCAATTGCGCTACTTCGTTGTAGTCGCCGAGGAAGAACACGTCGGCCGCGCCGCCGAACGGCTGCATATTTCCCAGTCGCCGCTGAGCCGGCAGATCGCCCAGCTCGAAGAACGCCTGGGCCTGACGCTGTTCGAGCGCAGCCAGCAACGCATTCGCCTGACCCGTGATGGCCAGACCTTCCTCGCCGAAACCCGCGCCCTGCTCACCCACGCCAATCGCCTGGAATCCCTCGGCAAGCGCCTTGGCCGTGGCGAAGAAGGCGGTTTGTGCATCGGCTATATCGAAAACGCCATGCATGCCGGGGTTCTGCCCAATGCCTTGCGCGTGTTACGCGTGGACCGGCCGAATGTGCATGTCGCGTTGTACAACCTCAGCTCCGCCGAGCAATTGGAGGGCTTGCGACAGCGTAGTCTCGATATCGCGTTGGTGAGCGAGCCGCCGACCGATGACGATCCGGATCTGCTGGGTTTCCAGGTGCTCGATGACCCGATGCTGCTGGCGTTGCCGGAGCAACATCCGCTGGCGCAGCGAGCTGCGTTGAACCCGGAGGATCTGGCCAATCAGGAATGGATCGGCGTGCAGCCGCGTCAGGACGCCAACGATGAGTTCGTCAGCGCCTGCATCCGCGCGGGATTCACCCCGGATGTGCGCATGCAGGCGACCGAACCGTTTACCGCGCTGGGGTTGGTGGCGTCGGGGTTGGGGATTGCGATGATCCAGAAAGGCCTGAGCCATAACGCACCGCCGGGCGTAGTGCTGCGGGAGCTGCCGTGGCTGACCTTGACCACGCCATTGTGGGCGGCGTGGCACCGGATCAATCTGCGGCCATTGGTGGAAACCTTCAGGAAAGTCCTGACTGACGGTGAGATAGCTGCTGACTGAAAGGGCCTCTTCGCGAGCAAGCTCGCTCCCACAGGAATTCGTGTCGTTCACAGAATTGAAATCTACCCCATAACCTGTGGGAGCGAGCCTGCTCGCGAAGGGGCCGGCACATCCAAGATCAAAATCGACTGACCCAACGCCTTCGCGAGCAGGCTCGCTCCCACAGGTTTTGCGGTGGATCTACACTCATCAGATCAGCATCCAGCCGTGAGTTGACCATGAGAATGTCCGCACAAATGACCGTCGTCGCGGTACTCGCCACCCTCGCCTACCTCGGCCTGGCGGTGTGGGGCATTGGCGGCGTGGCGATGTTCTTTTCCCACGGTTCGCTGGTGATCGTCGCACTGGCGACGGTGGCCATGGTGATTGCTTCGCTATTCAGCGAGGTCAACCTCAGTTCCGGCGAGCGTGAAGACCGCGCCAATCGCTGGGTGATTCCGGCGTTTGGCGTAATTGGTCTGGTCAGTGGTTTTCTGCCGGCCTATTGCGACCGGGTGAATTTCTGGACGCTGGGCGGTGAAGGCGTGCGTTGGCTCGGCGCATTGCTGTTTATCGTCGGCGGCGTGCTGCGGTTGTGGCCGGTGTTTGTGCTGGGACGGCGGTTCAGTGGATTGGTGGCGATTCAACCGGGGCACCGATTGGTGACCGATGGCATTTACCAACGGCTGCGCAATCCGAGTTATCTGGGGTTGGTGATCAATGCCGTGGGCTGGGCATTGGCGTTTCGTTCGGTGGTCGGGTTGATGCTGGCGGCGCTGACGCTGATCCCGTTGATTGCCCGGATTGATTCGGAAGAAGCCCTGCTGCGGGCGCAGTTTGGCGCGGAGTACGACGCTTATTGCGCACGGAGCTGGCGGTTGGTGCCGGGGGTTTATTGATTTTCGAACTCACTCAGGATCCTGTGGGAGCGAGCTTGCTCGCGAAGACGGCGGCACAGTCACTATTGATGGTGGCTGACCCATCGCTTTCGCGAGCAAGCTCGCTCCCACAGGGATTTCGGGGTGTCAGTTTTTTTGCAGGTGGAGTTGACCGTCGCTATCGATCTTGACGCTGATCGCAGCATAACTGGCCAACGTCGCATGGGTGGTTTCCAGCGGATGCTGATGCGTGGTGGTGATGATCATCAACGCCGCGCCAGCCGCTTCGGCAGCCTGAATACCAACGGTGGCGTCTTCGAAGATAAGACAATCACGAGGCTCCAGACCCAGTCGCTTGGCCGCCAGTAAATAGCCGGCCGGATCAGGTTTGCCAGCCTTCACATCTTCCGCGGTGATCATCACCGCAGGCTCTGGAATCCCCGCCGCCGCCATCCGCCGCAACGCCAGATCCCGTGGTGCCGACGTCACCATCGCCCAGCGATCTTTGGGCAGGCTATTGAGAAATTTCGCCGCGCCAGGTATCTCGACAATGCCTTCAACGTCTTCGATTTCCGCCTCGGTGATGAACGCCGCTTGCGCCTCGGCATCCACCCCCGGCAGGTTGAGCCGGGTGATGGTGTCGATCGCGCGCACACCATGAATGGTCGGCAAAAACGTTTCCACATCGACGCCATGGCGCACGGCCCAAGCTGCCCAGATCCGCTCGGCGGCGGCAATGGAATTGAGGACGGTGCCGTCCATGTCGAACAGAAACGCGCCGAACGCGCGATCGAAGACGTTATCGTGAGCAGACAAAAGATCGCATCCTTTGACAAGACTGGGCGGATTGGCCGGGCAATGTAGCATTTTTGCCCAGCGATTCGTCCCGGCATCTCAGTGCAGGCGCGGAGCCTTGGACTTGAACGCGCTATCCACGCAGTCGAGTAACTGACCGATGGCCCACGGCTTCTTGATGAACGCCACCGGGTGCTTGACCCCCGATGTCTCCGGGGTTTCATAGCCGGACATGACCATGACCGGCTTGTCCGGCCAGCGTTCGCCGACCAGATTGGCCAACCCGGCGCCATTGATTTCGCCGGGCATGGTGATGTCGGTCAGCAGCAAGGCCACTTCCGGCGCGTGCTCTTCCAGATACAGCTTGGCGTCGTCCGCGCTGGTACGTGGCTCGACTTTGAAACCTTCCTCCTGAAGAATTTCGCAGAGAAACTCCAGAATCAACGGATCATCCTCAACCACCAGAATCAATCCGTCAGGAAGGTGCGCGTCCGCCGTAGGTGTTGGGCACATGGAACTGCACTCCCTGAATTGCATTAACGATTTAGCGGCTTGAATCCGCTGCTTAACTGGTATGAGCAGCGGGCTCTGCAGAAATTCATTTTTGATACAGGTCTTTTGCGAAACGGCGTTTTTGCCAGTCAGCGGCAATCGTTCGCGACGGTGTATTTGTGGTTAAAATGCCGGCCCTTTTGCTTGCCGATCCTGACCGATGAACCCTGAAGCCCTCGCCACCCTCCATGCCCATCTGCTGCCGGCCCTCGCGGCTGCACCGAGCGAAACCCGTCGCCTGTTCCACGGGCGCGGACGCTGCTGGGCCGGGCTGGAGCAGTTGACGGTGGACTGGCTGCAAGGCGTGGTGCTGGTGTCGCTGTTCAAGGAGCCGGCGCCTGAGCAACTGGACGATCTCAAGGCGTCGCTGATGAAACTCACCGGTTCCGCCGAATGGAAACAGTCCGGCGCCCACACGTTGCTGATCCAGCATCGCTATTTGCCGCAGAGCACTGCCGAGTGGCTGCTGGGTGAAGAGATCGACGAAATGAGCATCGTCGAGGGCGGCTTGCAGTACCGCGTCGATCTGGGCCGCAAGCAGAACGCCGGGCTGTTTCTCGACATGCGTTACGGGCGCAACTGGGTGCGCGAGCAGGCCAACGGCAAACGTGTGCTCAATCTGTTTGCCTACACCTGCGGTTTTTCCGTGGCGGCCATCGAGGGCGGYGCCAGTCATGTGGTCAACCTGGACATGTCCCGCGCGGCCCTGAGCCGTGGCCGCGACAATCATCGCTTGAACGGCCATGACCTGAGCAAAGTCAGTTTCCTCGGCCACGACCTGTTCAAGTCCTGGGGCAAGGTGATCAACAGCGGCCCGTATGATCTGGTGATCATCGATCCGCCGTCGTTCCAGAAAGGCAGTTTCCTGCTGACCAAGGATTACCAGCGCGTGCTGCGCCGCTTGCCGGAATTGCTCACGGCGCAAGGCACAGTGCTGGCGTGCATGAACGACCCGGCATTCGGTTCGGACTTTCTGATTGATGGCGTGACTCAGGAAGCACCGAGTCTGCGCTTTGTAGAGCGGCTGGAGAATCCGCCGGAGTTTCCGGACATCAACCCGCAAAGCGGCCTCAAAACCCTGGTTTTCCAACGCACCACCTGACACCCCGAAGATCCCCTGTGGGAGCGAGCTTGCTCGCGAAAGCGTTTTGTCAGTCGCCAGTGAGGTTGACTGATCTACCGCATTCGCGAGCAAGCTCGCTCCCACAGGTTTATGTGTACGACCGATGATCTTTAGTGAGAGCGCAGCACCAGCGCAAACAACTCGCCATGCCCGGTGACATTGAGCTTGTGATACAGATTGCGTCGATGCACTTTGACCGTCTCCGGCGAAATGCCCATCTGCTGGGCCATCGCCTTGCTGGAAAAGCCCTGCAAAATCAGCCGCGCCGTATCGACCTCACGCACCGTCAGCCGCGCGTCGAAGCGGTCGAGCAACGTCGCCAGATCCCCAACCACCGTTTCCGCCACCGCGCCCTGCGGCGGCAGCAACTGCACATGCCGACGCATTGCCGCCAACACCCAATCGCGCACGCACAACAACCGGCCCTGCTCGGCCATGTCGAACGGCGTCGAACGGCCCAATGACAAACCGAGCACGCCGCCCTCGACGTTGATCATGAACTGCAACTCGTCCTCGCCCACCACCGAACGAAAGTAACTCTGGTAGTACTCGCTGTGCAGAAACTGGTCCGGCGCCACCGAGGCGAGGCTGTGCAAACCATCAGCAATGCCGGTCGAGGCGCTCTGGTAAAACGGATCGAGCAGGTACATTCCGGCGCTGTAACCGGCCAGTTCTTCCTGCTCGTCGGGGCGGCCCTTGCTGTCGAAGTCGATCAGCAATTGCGGCGCCTGCCCGGCTTTCATCAGCGCCACCAGCGCGTTGTCCAGCGGCACCAGCAGCCGCAACGTGTCCACCAGCGCACGCCAGAAACCGTCCTGACCGACACCGGCAAATACCCGCGCCAGGCTCTGATGCACTGGCAGTTCCTGCAGCAACGCGTCCACGCTCTACCCCTTTTGAGTAACCCATGATGGGAATGGGTCAGGCGTGACCGGCCCGATAGGCTGACCACTCCTGTTCATCACCGGCCTGCACAGGCCAGGAGTGCCGCATCATGCGTGGTCACCGTGGCTGTATCAACCTCAGCATTCAACTGGGCCTGCTGGCCGGTATTGGCGCCAGCTCGATCGCCCTGGCCGCTGACGCGCCGAGCGTGCACGTCTACAACTGGTACGACTACATCGGCCCGAACACCCTCCACGACTTCCAGCGCGACAGCGGTATCCAGCCGGTCTACGACACCTTCGACAGTGCCGAAGTCCTCGAAGGCAAATTGATGACCAGTCGCAGCGGCTACGACGTGGTGGTGGCAAGCAACTTCAGCCTGCCGACGCTGATCAAGGCCGGCGCCCTGGCCCCGCTGCCACGCGAGCAACTGGCGGGCTGGAAGAATCTTGATGCCGATTTGTTGGCAAAACTGGCCAACAACGATCCCGGCAATCAATACGCCGTGCCGTATCTGTGGGGCACCAACGGCATCGGCTACAACGTCGACAAAGTACGCGCAGCGCTAGGCGACAAGGCGCCGGTGGACTCGTGGGATCTGGTGTTCAACGAAGCCAACCTCGCCAAACTCGGCCAGTGCGGCGTGGCGATGCTCGATTCGCCGTCGGAGATGCTGCCGGTCGCCCTGCACTATCTCGGCTTGCCACCCAACAGCACCGATCCCGAAGACTATAAAAAAGCCGAAGCGCTACTGCTGAAACTGCGCCCGCACATCGCCTATTTCAACTCGTCGAAATTCATCAGCGACCTGTCCAACGGCAACATCTGCGTGGCGGTCGGTTGGTCGGGCGCGATGCTGGAAGCCAAGACCAATGCCGAGCAGGCCAACAACGGCGTGAAAATCGCCTACAGCCTGCCCAAGGAAGGCGCGCCGGTGTGGTTCGACACGTTGGTGCTGCTCAAGGACGCGCCGAATCGGCCCCAAGGGCTGGCGTTTATCGACTATCTGCTGCGCCCCGAAGTGATTGCGCCGGTCAGTGATCATCTGTCGTACCCCAATGGCAATCGCGCCGCGACAGCGCTGGTGGCCGCCGCCACGCGGGACAACCCGGCGGTTTATCCATCGGCCACGGCGATGGCCACGCTGTACACCCTTGAACCCCTGCCCAAAGCCACCGAACGCGTGCGCACGCGGGTGTGGAGCAAGGTCAAGAACGGCCAGTAACCCCTTTTGAACATTTCACCAAACCCTGTGGGAGCGAGCCTGCTCGCGAAAGCGGTGGGTCAGGCACTGATGCGTTGAAAGTGCCGACGCCTTCGCGAGCAGGCTCGCTCCCACAGGGGCGGTGAACAACCCTGCATTTTTTAGAGAGACAGAAATCAATGAAACCTCGTGCCCGTGACCTCAACATCCGCATCGGCCAACTGCATCCCGGCCCGCTCAACGCCATCACTGATGTCCCCGGCGTACGCGTCGGCCACAGCAATGTGCGCGGCCGCAGCAGCGCCGGACGGGACATCTGCACCGGCGTGACGCTGATCGAACCGCGTCCGGGTTCGACCAATCAGCAACCGTGTTTCGCCGGCGTGCATGTGCTCAACGGCAATGGTGACGCCACCGGGCTTGAATGGATTCGCGAGGCGGGTCTGCTGACCAGCCCGATTGCCTTCACCAACACCCACAGCCTCGGTGTGGTGCGCGATGCCTTGGTTGTCCTGGATCGCCAGCAGCAAGCCGACGACGGCCGTCTCTACTGGAACATGCCAGTGGTGCTGGAAACCTTTGACGGCTTGCTCAACGATATCAACGGTTTTCACGTGCAGCCCGCGCATGTGGCTGAAGCCCTGAAAAACGCGGTCGACGGCCCAGTGGTGGAAGGCGCCGTCGGCGGTGRCAGCGGCATGATCTGCCATGAATTCAAGGGTGGCATCGGCACCTCGTCGCGGCGTTTGAGCAGTGCCCAAAGCGGCTGGACCGTCGGCGCGATCGTGCAGGCCAACCACGGCATTCGCAGCGAACTGCGGGTCGATGGCTACCCGGTCGGGCGTTACATGGAACAGAAAGATTCACCGTTCTTGCGCGCCTCATTGCCGCATCCGGGCATGGGCTCGATCGTCGTCTGCCTGGCGACCGATGCGCCGCTGTTGCCCCACCAGTGCACACGCCTGGCACAGCGCGCGAGCCTCGGCCTGGCGCGCACCGGCGGCGGCAACGAGGATCACAGCGGCGACATCTTCATCGCCTTCGCCACCGGCAACGCTCATGTGCCACCGGCAGCCTACGAAGGCAAAGGCGCGCCGACCTGTGACGGCTTGCGCATGGTCAATAACGACCATATCAGCGAGTTGTTCCTGGCCGCGACCGAGGCGGTTGAGGAAGCGATCATCAATGCCTTGCTGGCCAGTGACAGCACCGAAGGCAACGGTCACTCGGTGCCGGGACTGGATGCCGAAACCCTGCTCGCTGCCCTCGAAAAATCAGGCTGGCCCGGCGCCCGCTGACAGCGCAAAAACACTGTAGGAGCTGCCGGAGGCTGCGATCTTTTGATTTTGCTTTTAAAAGACAAGATCAAAAGATCGCAGCCTTCGGCAGCTCCTACAGGGAGTCTGTGAGCATTCATGAAAGAGGCCAGCGTCTAGTTGCCCGGGCGACTGGCGGTACTTGAGCCGCCACTTGCACACTCCTACGATGGAATCACGCAGTAGCTCCGTTCTTCGAGCACTGCGTAGGCACGGGTGCTCTGAACCCCAATCAAGCCCGTGCCTTGCTTCATGCGCACCTTGAGCCTCACGGGCTCCACTTCCTCCCCATCAAAGAGCTTTGAGGCTCTTTTTTTGTCTGCGTAAATCAGCAGTCCGGCGGCGCGTCGGCGCAAATCGAGCGCCAGGCCGCTTGTGCCAGCAACTCGCGATAGTCCGCCGGGCTGCCCTTCACTCGTCCGGCCAACCAGGCGCGGCAGTAACTGTCGGCCTGGCCGATGATCAACGACGGCAACAGTTCGGCGGGCAGCGCCTTGAGTTCGGCAGCGCGTCCCGATTCGGCCAGCCAGTCGCGCAGACGCAGATTGCGGGTCTTGTTGCGCTCGGTCAGTTCGTCTTTGAACGGCCCTTTGGTCACGGCAAATCGTGCGTGGTACTGGAAGCGCGCCCACTGCGGTTGACGTTCGACCCAATCGACGTAGCTGAACACCAGCGCCTGCACACCTTCCTCGGTGGTTTTCGCAGCCTCCAGATAGGCATCGCGCAGGCGCGCCTGATCCTCCAGCGCGGTGAAAAACAATGCGGCGACCAAGCCCTCCTTGTTACCGAAATGGTGATAGATCGCCCCGACGCTGGTGTCGCACTCGGCGCGAATCATGTCGATGGTGGTGGCCTCGATCCCCTGTTCATTGAACAGGCTCAGCGCCTTGCGAAAGATATCGCGCTTGAGTTCGGCGCGACGGCCGGGGTAACTGCGTTCCAGTAGATCTGCGGTGTCCATGCGGCTGACTGCCTGAAAATCGGATTGAAAGGCACACGTCGTGCCCATGAAAAAAACACGCACAGGTTGACAGATTTCCCGCAGACCGAATACCGTTCCGTTGCAGAATATTATTCTGCAACGGAACATCATTCTGCAAATTCACTTTTCGCGAGGCGTTTCCATGAGTCAGTTTCTCAGCATGTTCAACAGCGCAGGTCCGCAAGCCTTCAGCCAGATGGCCTGCCAGGTCGCGCCGTACTTCAGCACCATCAACCCGCTGGTGACCGAGTTGCGCGCCAATGCGGCGACGGTGCAAGTGCCGTTCCGTCGAGAGATCACCAATCACCTCGGCACCGTGCATGCCATTGCCATGTGCAACGCCGCAGAACTCGCCGCCGGGATGATGACCGATGTATCGATCCCGGCCGGCGCACGCTGGATCCCCAAAGGCATGACCGTGGAGTACCTGGCCAAGGCGAAAACCGATGTGACGGCAGTGGCCAGTGGTGAAGGTGTGGATTGGCAAAGCGAGGGCGACAAGATCGTCACCGTGGATATTCGCGACACCGAGGGCAAGCACGTGTTCACGGCGCGGATCACCATGAACGTCAAACTCGGCTGAATGACGCGCACAAAAAAGCCCTTGCTGCGCGATTCACAGCAAGGGCTTTTTCGCCGAAGCGAGGTCAGTGCACGGTCAGGCGCTGGCGGACAAACTCCTCGACATGGCGAGTGGTCTGATCGAGGTGCCGGTCGCGCTGTTTCTCGGCATCGAGCATCGCCCGTTTGCCATTTTTCTGCAGCAGGTAGGTGTGGATCTGCTGCACTTCCAGCGAGCGGTAAATCGGCGTGGTGTCGATAAATCCGCGCAAGCCATTGCTGCGGTAATGCCGGGTGCTCATCAACACCTGGGTTTCACGCTGGCCAATCACCTCAAAGCCCAACGCTTCGAAGTACGGGACTTTGCCGATCGTGCAGGCCAGCTCCGCATGGGGATAACGCCCGACCATCTCACCGATCATCGCCCGCGCCACGCCCTGGCGCCGATGCCCTTCGCGCACCGCCATGTAGGCCACGCTGCAGGCTTCCCAGTCGCCCTGCACCGGCAGGTACAACAGAAAACCGATCACTTGCTCCGGATCATCCTCGTCGGTGGCCACCAGCAACTCCACGTCGATACCCTTCTCGCCATTCAACGCTTCCAGATACAGATGCACCTCATAACCGACCGCGTACTGATAGACGTTGTACAGCAGGTTGCTCGGGCCGAGGCCGACCGCACTGATGTCGGTCAGGTAGTCGACGACCATCTGCAGGATCTGGCTGTTGACGGCCTCGGGGCATGGGGATTTGTAGTGGGTGATGCGTGGCATGACGAACTCCGACGGTAAAAAGCGTTGCCGACCGCCGCAGCGGTCGACGAACCGCGACATCATACCGTGACGCACGCGCTCGACGTCTAAAGTTCCTGTTCCGAGCGCCGATGTAACGGTCTCCTACAAATGTCACCACCAGGGATCGGCCATGTACTACCCGCGCGAAGCTGCCAAGGATCACCTTTACAACCGTATCGTCATGCTGACCGTTGCTTGCTGCGTGGTTTTGCTGCTCGCTGCAATGGCGCACAAGTCGGGCATGCTTTATGGGGCGCTGAGTTTCAACGGTGTGGAAACCCGCGGCAGCGTCACGGCACTGGAAAAGATTCCAATGAACGCCAACGGCAAGGTCATTCACTATCAATACACCGATGCCCAAGGCCAGACCCATGAAGGGCAACACGCCGACGAACGCTACGTCGAGCATACCCAATATGAAGTCGACGGCCCCATCACCCTGCTGGTGTCGCCGTGGATGCCGGATAAAAGCTGTATCGCCAGCCAGTTGCAGAGTTACCGTACGAGCTTCTACATCATGACCGGCGGTGTGTTGCTCGCACTGCTGTTTCTGCTGATCTCGGGCAGGACGTTCTGGCAGATTCAGGTAATGAAAGAACAAGACCGGTTTTATTGAGTCCAGCCTCACAGGCAACAACCTTCACGCGCGCCGGGCGTCTTGCTGCGGCGCCATCCTGACGTTCTCGCACCGCCCTCCCTGAAAAAAATTTCATCCACCTCAGACGGGATCTTTCGCAAATCAGGCATCCAATTCTGCAGCTGCGTTCAATTTTCGACGCAGGCCTTGAGGAGTTGTCATGAGCGTTTTGCGTTCCCTGTCCAAATGGCGAAAAACCCTGCTGCTGGTGCCGTTGACGCTGGCGGCGCTGAGCAGCGCCCCGGTGTTTGCGCAACCGGTGGTGATCGTCCAGCAAGCCCCACCGCCGATGCGCATGGAAGTGATGCCCGGCGCACGTCCCGGTTATGTCTGGGATCAAGGTCATTGGCGCTGGCAAGGACGCGGTTACGTATGGATACCCGGCCACTGGCAACCGGTGAGGTACGGCGCGCGCTGGAAACCCGGGCACTGGCAGGCACGCGGACCAAACTGGTTCTGGGTCGAGGGGCATTGGGTGCGATGAATGCGCGACAGCCTGACCATCACTTCTTGCGAGAACACCACCATGTCGAAGACCGTTAAAGCACTGCTGGCCGCCACGCTGGTGGCCGTCACGTTGTCCGGTTGCGTCGTCGAACCGGCCCGTCCGCATCGGCCTCCGCCGCTGGTCGAGGTCGTTCCGGTGATGCCGGCGCCGGGTTATCACTGGGTTGCGGGGCACTATCGCTGGGGCGGCAACCAATGGCGCTGGGTGCCGGGGCACTGGCGGGCCTATTGATTGCAAAGGCGGGCGTCACTGCTGTGGCGCCACCACTTTGAATTTGATGGCGATGTCCTTGGACACCACGGTGTCCGCCCACTCGCCCGCGCCGAGGCCGAACTCGTCACGCTTGAGCACCAGTTCACCGTCGAAAATGCCGATGGCACTGTCCGGTTTCAATTCCACCGGCACCTGCACTTCACGGGTAATGCCTTTTAGGGTGAGCTGGCCAGCAATCAGGTAGTGGTGCTCGGCCACTTGGGTGAAGTGGCTGGATTCGAAAACCGCGACAGGGAATTTTTCAGTGTCGAACCACGCCGGTTTCACCAGCTCGGTGTTGGCGTCTTCGCTGCCGGCATCGATGCTGTTGAGGTCGATGTGCAAGGTGGTACGGGCGTTGGCGAGGTTGTTGGTATCGAAGTCCAGCGTCGCCTCAAACTTTCCAAAGGTGCCGTACATCGGCGAGCCCATCTGGTTGTAGGTAAAACTGATCTGGCTTGCGGTGGTGTTGACCCGCGTGTATTCGACAGCCCGCGCGGTACAGATGACGCACAGCGAACACGCGGCAACCAGCAGCAATCGGATCGACATGGGATTCTCCGGGCGGGGCTAGCCGTCGAGGGCCTCGATTGAATTAAGCAAACATCCGACTGTTACGCCAGCGCCTACACCAGACGCTCGATCTTCTGATGCTGCCAGACCAGTTTGTAATAAAGGGTCTGCAACACCAGCATGCCCAGATAGGCCACCGGAAACGCCATCCACACACCCTGCAAACCGTACTGCCCGTCCAGCCAGTACGCCGCTGGCAGTTGCACGCCAACCACGCAAATGATCGCAATCGCCACCGGCACCAACACCGTGCCGCTCGCGCGCATGATCCCGCCGATGATTGCCTGGAAGCCGAACACCAACAGGCTCCACAACATGATGTGCAGCAGATGCTCAGCCATCGCCCGGGTCGAGTCCTCGGTCAGGAACAGCCCCAGCAGCCAGTGCGACAACAGGTAGCCGAGCACAATCAAACCGCCGGTCAGGCACACGTTGATCAACAGCCCGGTGCGCAGAATCGGCCCCATGCGCTCCAGCCGCCCGGCGCCGATGGCCTGCGCACCGAGAATCGACGCGGTGATCGCAATCGACAACGCCGGGAACTGCACATAGTTGACGATCTGCGTCACCGCCCCATACGCGGCGGTCGCTTGCGAGCCGTGCTGGTTGACCAGCGCCAGGATCACCAGCTCCGACAGCGACAGCACAATCATCTGCACGCCGGTCGGCAGGCCGATGCGCAAGACCTTGCCGAGAATCGCCCCGTCAAGGCGCAGCGCGGCGAAGAACTCCCGATCCGGCGCCAACGGGTGCCCTTTGCGAATCAGGCGCCACGCCAGCCATGCCATCGCCGCCAGGTTACCGGCCAGCCCGGCGTACGCCGCACTCTGAATACCCAATTGCGGCAAGCCGAACCAGCCGCGAATCAGCGCCGGGGTCAGGGCCAGCCCGACACAGGTCGAGACCATCAGCGCCAGCAATGGCGACAGCGTATCGCTGACCCCGCGCAACAGCTGGGTGAACAACACAAACACCAGCAGCGACGGCAAGATCCACATCATCACATGGGCATACGCCACCGCATCGTCGAGCACATCCGCCGGCGTCCCCAGCCCCGTCAGCGCCTGCCGCGCGAACACGCTGCCCAATACCGCCGCCACCAGACCGATCAACACCCCGAGCAACAGCGTTGCCCCGGCAATCGCCTTGACCATGTGCGGCTCACGCGCGCCCCACGCCTGACCGATCAACACACCGGCGCCCGCGCCGAGGCCGATCACCAGTGCGATAAAGAAGAACACGATGGGAAACATCCCCGACACCGCCGCCAACGCCTGGGTGCCGAGCATCTGGCCGATGTAGATGCTGTTGACCGTGCCCGACATCGATTGCAGAAAGTTCGACAGCACCATCGGCGCGAGGAACAGCAGGTAGGTGTGCCAGAGTGGGCGTTGGGCGACGGCTTGCATTGAATAGAGGTCCATCTCGACGGCGGGAGGGCTGATGGAGGATAGCTTCGGTGAGTTGCACGCGGGGCGCAATTAACATTTCAAATCGGTGTTTATGACCGGTGGCCGCGCCTGTGTAACGGACACGCTTCTGTAGGTGCAAGTTCAGAGCTGTGGTAAACAACTGCCCACTTTCACTTCTCTCATTGAGGCTCTGTTCATGCCGCGCTTTGCCCATCTGCTGACCGCCACCCTCCTCGCCGTGCTCACCACCAGCGCGCACGCCGCCGCGCCTGGCGAAACGTTGAAGCCGTTGCTGGAAACACTCAACGAACGCCTGAACATCGGCGACCTCGTCGCGCTGACCAAATGGGACAGCGGCAAGCCGATTCAGGACAGCCCGCGTGAAGCGCAGGTTATTGCCAATGCCCGCAACCTGGCCACCGAGCGCCAGCTCGACGCGGAAGACGTGGCGCAACTGATCGCCGCGCAAATGGAGGCGAATAAACTGGTGCAGTACGGCTTGCTCGCACAATGGCAAGCGTCCGGCGCTGCGCCGGACACCCCGCGCCCCGACCTGGCTAAACAGATTCGCCCGCGTCTGGATGAGCTGCAAACACGCCTGCTGCAGCAATACGCCGATTTCGCGCCGTATCGCCATGATGCGAATTGCCCGGTGTGGCTGGCCAAGGCGCGCATCGGTCTGGCCCACGACGCGCTGCATGAACTGGCCCTGACAAGGGCGACCGGTGAGTTGTGTGTGCGGGCGGCGAACTCGCGCTGAGAAACGGCCAGATCAAAAGATCGCAGCCTGCGGCAGCTCCTACAAGGGATTGGTGAACCATCATTGCGGTCGATGTTCACCATCACGGCAATGAAGTTCTCATAAAAATTCCACGGCGTAACATCAGCTCCATACCAACCAACAACACCCCGGAGCACACGATCATGAAACGCCAGACCCTTCTCAGCATCGCTTTCTCGGTTTTCGCCATTAACGCTTTTGCCGCCACCCCGGCACACACCCAAGTCGCAGAAGGCGGCTCGGACAAGTTGATTGAAAGTCGTGTTGCTGAGGGCGGTTCTGATCGCCTGATCGAACGTCGTGTTGCTGAAGGTGGCGCTGATCGCCTGATCGAACGTCGTGTTGCTGAAGGTGGCGCTGATCGYCTGATCGAACGTCGTGTTGCTGAAGGTGGCGCTGATCGTCTGATCGAACGCCGCGTTGCTGAAGGTGGCGCTGATCGCCTGATCGAACGCCGCGTCGCATAACTCTGCGGCTTCATCGCAATCACAATGAAAGCCCGGCCTGATCAGCCGGGCTTTTTCACGTCCGGCGCCATCCATTCCCCGACTGGCCACCCACCGCCCATTGCGCATACCATGCGGCCACAACTCCAAAACAGACCTCGACTGCCCATGCTCAAAGCCAGTCTGCGTAGCCACCTCACCCTTTGGTTTGCCGGTTTATCCCTGCTGACGCTGCTGAGCGTGGGCTTCTATGTCGGCCATATCGCCACGGAACAAATGAAGCAGGCCAGCGGCAATGCGTTGCTCAACACCGCGCGCTCGGCTGCATCGTTGTTGGGTGAACGACTGCGCGAACGCCAGTTGGAGGTGTATCTGCTCAGCCGTGCGCCGCATCTGGAGCGTGGTGATCTGGATAACCCGGCGATTCTGAAATCGATGCAACTGCGCACCCAGGCCCGCACCGAGTATGCGTGGATGGGCGTCACCGATGCCGAGGGCAAGGTGCATCAGGCGGTGAACGACTTGCTGGTCGGCCAATCGGTGCAGCAACGGCCCTGGTTCCAGGCCGGGTTGCGCGGCGAGTACACCGGCGATCCTCATGAGGCGGTGTTGCTGGCGAAAATGCTGCCGGCCCTGCCGAACGGTGAACCGCTGCGCTTCATCGATTTCGCCGCACCGATCCGCAACGCAGACGGCCAGGTGATTGGTGTTCTTGGCGCCCACGCACACTGGAGCTGGGTGACGCGCATTGTTGAGTCGGCGGCGCTTTCGCATAAAAACTCAACGCCGGATATCGAAGCGTTGATCATCGATCACGATGGCAAAGTGCTCTACCCGGAAGCGCTGATGGGTCAGCAACTGGCAATTGACACCAAAAGGCAAGGCTGGACGGCGGGCAACGGATTCCTCACCAGCGTGGTCACCGTACCGACGCCATCGAGTACGGTGCTGTCATGGTCGATTGCCGTGCGCCAGCCATTGGAAACCGCACTGCAACCGGCGCGCCTGCTGATGTACAAATTGCTGATCCTGGGTGTGGTCGCGGCGGTGCTGTTCGGCTTGGTGGCTTACTACCTGGCGCTGTACCTGAGCCGACCGATCGAACAGCTCGCGCGCTCGGCGCGGCAAGTGCAAAACCAACAGCCCGGTGCGCAATTCCCGCTGCAGCACCCGGTGCTGGAAATTGCCCAGCTCGGCCAGTCCATTGATGCCATGACGCAATCGCTGCTCGGCAAAGAGCGCGAGCTGCAAGAGGCCAATGCCTCGCTGGAAGCAACCGTCGCGCAACGCACCGCTGCGCTGACGCAGGCCAATGCCGAATTGCTCAGCCTGGCGACCCACGACAGTTTGACCGGCGTTTACAACCGTCGCCGTTTCGACGAGAAACTCACCGAATACACACTGCTGTTCCGCCGCACCGGACGTCCGTTCTCCCTGCTGCTGATCGATGCCGATCACTTCAAGCGCATCAATGATTCCCACGGCCACGCAGTGGGTGATGATGTGCTGCAACAATTGGCGCAGTTGATTCAGAGCAGTTTGCGCACCACGGACTTCGTCGCCCGTTACGGCGGCGAAGAGTTCGCTGTGCTGTTGCCGGAAATCGCCAAACCCGACACCCCGGAAGTTGTCGCCGAGAAGATCCGCGTGGCGGTCGCCGAAGCTCACTTCCCGGTGATCGGGCAAGTGACGGTCAGCATCGGCATCGGCTTGGCGGACCCGGCCGATAACAACCACAACGCACTGATCAAACGCGCCGATCAGCAGTTGTATCAGGCCAAGGCGGCAGGTCGTAATCAGGTGGCGTGATCAGCCCTTCTTCACTTCGCAAATCCCGTTGGCCCGGTTCTTCCCGGTGTACGACACCGCAGGCGAACCGTCGGGATTGATGCTCAGGGAAATGGTCACGCCCGCGCCTTTGGTTTCGAAGTAGTTCTCATTGAATTTCTTTAACTGGCCTTCCTTGCCATTGATGTAGATCGGCCCGCCTTCATCGGCGTGCACTTCGATCTTGCCCGGGCACGTCGCGTTGAGCATAGGGATGCCGGCATGGGCGATTGCGCTGACAAGCAACAGCGGGGCTGCCAGTAGCAGAGATTTCATGGTGAGCTCCTTGAGTGCAACGGTGTGCCGGACGATAGGGAAATACCGCACAAGTACCCTATCGACCCGTGACCGACTGCAGCGTTCCGCGAACACGATCGCGTTGTGCCAATTACTGTTTCAAGTGATCGACCAGCTTGTTGACCACCAGATCGGACACATGGCTGAACGCTTTGCGCAACGCCTCGGGATCCGTGGCGTACTGCTCCGGTGTATAAGCGATGGTGTTGGCATCGTTGGATACAGAGATCGTGTCGAAATTACGCCATACCGCTGAGCCGTTGCGCTTGATTTGCGCCGTGGCACCGATGACGGGATACAACACGGTGCTGAAGTTCTTCAGGCAGAGGCCCCATTGCGAGACCAGAATTTCGACCTCGGCATCGGCTCGCTCACCCTCGCCCACCACGGTAAACAGATGTTCCTGCTGTACGCGTTTTTCGAAGCTTTGCCGGATCAACTGGCTCAGGTCGATGCCATTGGCCTTCATGTTGTTGCGAATCGCCAGAGTGATATCGCCGGTGGCCACGTCCGCCGCTTTCCTCCCTGCCACAGAGCCCGCCCCCGTTAACGCACCGGCGCCAGAAGTCGAAGCACCTGAGGCCATACCTGCCGCTGCGCCGGCTCCAGCACCCAGGCCGGCGCCCCAGGCCTGCGTCATGCTGGTGTATTGAAAGTTATCGACGGCAACAAACACCGGCAGCACTTTCACGGTTTTGATCTGCTGGCGGTCTTCAACGCTGAGATCTTTGGTCACGCAACCCGTCAGCAAAACGAGGGCAGCAACAGCGACGAGTAGCTTTTTCATGTCATTTTTCAATCAGGGACTTGGGTGTCCGGCATATCGCCCGAACACCGCAATACTTGAGTCGCGAAGAAGACGTAGTGGTGACGGTCATGACCCTGGCGGCGGAATCAATCGAGCGTGATGGAGGGGGTTGCCACAGAGAGCATCAACCGACATCGCGGCACCTCAAAAACACGCACGCCCTGTAGGAGCTACCGTTATTGCGTGAAGGTCTGGAGGTACGCCAGCAAATTGTCGAGTTTTTCTTCGTCGCTCAAGCCCCAGAAAATCATCCGCGTACCGGGCACCACGCCTTTCGGGTCCTTCAGATAGGCGATCAGCGTTTCGCGATCCCAGGTCACTCCCGAGTTCTTCATCGCCTCTGAATACACGTAATTCGCTGACGTACCGGCGGGCCGACCGATGATGCCATTGAGTTGCGGACCGAATCCGGGGCGGGCCGATTCGCCGACCTGATGGCAGCCGCCGCACAGACGCGGAAAAATTTTCGCGCCGGCTTCGGGGTCGCCTGCGGCGAGGGTGAACGTACTGGACAGGCCAGTGGCGAGCATCAGGGYGAGTGACAGTGCAGCGGTGTTTTTCATCGAGGGTTCCGGATCGGTCTGCATCGGGCGACGCAAGGGTAGCATTATGTTTTTACAGGTAAGCGCCAATGATCTTTCTGACTTTGCTCAACGCCTGACGCAACACGTCCATCTCTACCGAGCCCAACGCCAGGCGAATCGCATGCGGCACATGACCCGCCACCGAAAACGGTTCGGCCGTGGTGACGGAAATCTGCTCGTGCATCAGCTCGACGACAATCTGATCGGCGCGCACATCTTCCGGCAGCGGTAGCCACAGGAAATACGACGCCGGATGACCAATGCTCGGCAGGCCTTTCAACACTTCGTTCGCCAGTGCCTGCCGCGCCTTGGCGTCGTTGCGCTTCTGTTCTTCCAGCACCGTTACCGTGCCGTCGTCGAGCCAGCCACAGGCGATGGCAGTCATGACGCCTGGGGTGTTCCAGGTCGTGGCGCGGATGATGCGTTCCAGTGCTGGCACCACGTCGGTCGGGGCGGCGATGAAACCGACACGCAGGCCTGTGGCGATGTTTTTCGACAGGCCCGAGAAGTAAACCGTGCGCTCCGGCGCCAGATCGATCAGCGTACGCGGTGGGTTTTCAACCAAAAAGGCGTAGGCCGCGTCTTCGATTATTGTCAGATCATGTCGCCGGGCAATCGCCACCAACTGCTCGCGCTGCGCCAGCGGCATCACCCAACCCAACGGGTTGTGCAACGTCGGCATGCTGTACACGGCGCGCACCGAGCGGCTGCGACAGAGTTTGTCCAGCGCGGCGAGATCCGGCCCTTGATCACCGAGCGCAATGGCTACGACTTCCAGATGCAGCGCTTCGGCCAGCACCTTGAACCCGGAATAGGTCAGCGCGTCGGCGGCGATCACATCGCCGGGTTTGAGCAGCGCCATCAGCGTGACGGCCAGGCCTTGCTGGGCACCGTTGACGATCAGCACTTGCTCGGCCTCGACCCTCACCCCGCGCGTCAGCAGGTGCCGCGCGACCGATGCACGCTCGTGGCCGCGCCCGGCGTGCGGTTGATAACGCAGCAACGCCTCCAGATCGCCGGACAACGCCAATTGGCGCAACGCTGTGCGCAACAAATCCGCCTGACCGGGCAACGACGGATAATTGAAATTGAGGTCGATCATGCCGACCGCCACGTCTTTCTGATCGATGCCCTGCCCCGGCGACAACGACGTTTCGCGGACAAACGTACCGCGCCCGGTCTCGCCGCTGATCAGGCCCATGGCCTCCAGCTCTGCATATACCCGCGAGGCCGTGACCAGTGCCAGCCCTTCTTGAGCGGCCAGTTGCCGGTGGGTCGGCAACCGTGTACCCGGCGGCAACATCCCCGAGCGAATGTCCGCCGCGTAGGCGTCAACCAGTGTCTTATAGCGCGAACGTGGCATGCCGGATGTATCCATGACAATTCTTTGATTGTGCTGATTCTCGGTTCTAGCATGACCGCAATGCAACCCACTTCCGAGCGTGAACGGTGATGGAAAGGACTTCGAATCTGACGACCCCGGCACTGGAAAAAACCAGTGGCTGGATCAACGGTTCTATCGGCGTGGTGATCTTCAGCGGTTCGCTGCCGGCCACGCGTATGGCGGTGCTGGAGTTCGATCCGGTGTTTCTCACGGTGGTTCGCGCCGCCATCGCCGGGGTGTTGGCGGTGGCGCTGTTGTGGCTGTTTCGCGAGCGGCGCCCGGCGCGCAATCAGTGGTTGTCGCTGTTGATTGTCGCGCTGGGCGTGGTGCTTGGTTTTCCACTGCTTACCGCCCTGGCGCTGCAACATGTGACGTCGGCGCATTCGATTGTGTTTGTCGGCTTGCTGCCACTGGCCACAGCGATTTTTGCTGTGCTGCGCGGCGGTGAGCGGCCGCGACCGGTGTTCTGGATTTTCTCGATGCTCGGCAGCGCGCTGGTGGTCGGCTTCGCGCTGGCACAAGGTCTGACTGCCTCGCCCACTGGCGATCTGCTGATGCTCGCGGCGATTCTGGCCTGTGGTCTCGGTTATGCCGAAGGCGCGAAGTTGTCGCGCACTCTCGGCGGCTGGCAGGTGATTTGCTGGGCGCTGGTGCTTTCGCTGCCACTCATGGCGGTGTTGAGTGTGTGGCTGGCGCCCGCCTCGTTCAACACAATCAGTCTGTCGGCGTGGCTATGTCTGGGCTACGTGTCGCTGTTCAGCATGCTGATCGGTTTTGTGTTCTGGTATCGCGGTCTGGCTCAGGGCGGGATTGCCGCGGTCGGTCAGCTGCAATTACTGCAGCCGTTTTTCGGTCTGGCGCTGGCGGCGACGCTGCTGCATGAACAGGTCAGCCTCGGCATGCTCGCCGTGACGTTTGGCGTGATCCTGTGTGTCGCCGGGGCGAAGAAATTCGCCAAATGATCCTCAGGCACCCGCCTTCCACTCGCGTGGGCTGAGCCCGGTCTTGCGCCGAAACGCCCGGGCCAGCGCCGAAGGACTTTCGTAACCGACCTCTTCGGCAATCAGCGCAATCGGTCTGCCTTCGCGCAGGCGTTTCTGCGCCAGACTGACGCGCCAGCTCAGCAGGTAATCGGCCGGCGTTTGCCCGACAACCCGGCGAAACTGCTCGGCAAACCCGGCGCGGGACAGGTTGGCGACAGCGGCCAGATCCGCCACGCTCCAAGGTTTTTGCGGTTGCTCGTGCATCAGGTTCAAGGCACGGGACAGGCGTGGATCGGCCAGACCGGCGATCATCCCCGGTTGTTGCTCCCGACTGCTGATCAAGTGCCGCAGCAACAGAATCACCAGCAGTTCGAACAGGCGATCCATCACCGCCACCCGCCCGCAATGACCTTCGAACGCTTCCTTGAACAGCCATTCCACGGTGTTGCCCAGTTCCGGGATGTCCGTCAGTTTCAGCACCAGATAATCCGGCAGCGCCGCCGCCAGGGCATTGCCGGAGCCGCCATCAAACGTCAGCGTGGCGCAGACCAGTCGGGTGTCCATGGCTTCATCGGCAAACATGCGATGGGTAAAGGGTCGGGGGAAGAAGATCAGCGACGGTTCGCTCAGACGAATCTCACGCTCGTTGCCCGGTTTGAGCAGCAATTCACCGGCCTGCAAAAGATGCACATGCCCCACCGGCTCGTTGTCATGAACGCTGACGCCGCAAAACGCGCCGCTGTGGAACGTACCGGCATTCACGCCGAAATGGCTGAGCAATGTTGAAAGGCGATCCATGGACGACTCCGAGGGCATATCTGGACGATCTGCCGCATATCCTCGACGATTTGCCGCCAATCCACCAGCCCGGCTCAATAACATGACCTCCATCCCCGGCGCACTTCGCACCGGACTTTCGGAGAATCACCATGAGCCGCATCCACGCTATCAGCCTCGAAACCGCCGCCGACGCCAGCCGCCCTGTGCTGGAAGGCGTGAAGAAGAAAATCGGTTTCCTGCCCAACGTCTTCACCACCCTGGCCAAAGCACCCGTGGCCCTCGAAACCTACGTGCAAGCCTCGGCCATCCTCGGCAAGACCTCGCTGAACGCCCAGGAAAAAGAAGCCGTGTACCTCGCCACCTCACAGGTCAACGGTTGCGACTACTGCCTGGCGGCACACACCTTGTTTGCCGGCAAAGCCGGGCTCTCGGCGCAGGACATCGTCGCCGCACGCCAGGGCGAGCTCAACGCCTACGCCACCCTCGCCCGTCAGCTGACCGAAAGCCGCGGCCATTTGACTGATGAACAAATCGCCGCCGCCCGCACTGCCGGCATCGACGACGTGAAGATCATCGAAGTGATCGCACTGGTGGCCGTACAGAGCCTGACCAACTACCTGAACAACGCGGCACTGACCGATATCGACTTCCCGGCCATCTGAAGTCTGGCCACACAACAACACCAGTGGGAGCGAATCTGCAAGCGCTAGCGGCGTGTCATTCAAAGCATCTTTGACCGACCCGACGCCATCGCGAGCAGGCTCACTCCTACAATTGAATCGCCTACAACCCGCCAGAAACAGGTCGGCTGTCAGGCCGCCTTCGCGAGCAGGCTCGCTCCCACAGTTTTAACGTGCGTACAACCCCAGCGGCAAAGCCGCCCCACTCAACAGGATGAGCGTTAGCTCGGCTGCAGCTCTTGATCTTGATCCACGGGCGACGTCGGAAGGCTGAGTGGAGGGATTCATCCGGGCGTGGGAGCGCAGCGACCGTTTGGCGCAGCCAAACACAGCGAGAGGAGGTGCAGCGAAGCAAACCGTAGGCGATGCGCCCGGATGGAGCCCGGAGCGAAGGAACCCCGAGCCCCAGCGAGCGGGCCGCACGTAGGAGCAAGCGTTTTTTTGCTTACTTTTTTTAGGCGTTTGTAAAAAAAGTGAGTCGCCGTAAGGGCGAAACCCTAAGTGGCCGTGACCGCAGCAACGGATATATACCCAATCAGCCAGACAATCAGTGATGCACCTCACCCGCCCGCTTCAACAATTTCTTGCACCGCTCAGACAAATGAAACACCTGCAAATGCTTACCCGCCTTGGCATAGCGCTCGCGCAGAGTCCTCAAAGCCGCAATCGCCGAATAATCAACAAAACTCAAATGCCGACAATCCAAAGTCACCCGGGCCGGATCATTAGCCGGATCAAACTGATTGAGAAAGGGCGTAGTCGAAGCAAAAAACAACGTGCCATGCAAACGATAAAGCTTGCTGCCGTCAGCCTCCAGATGCTCATCGGCATACAACTCACGCGCCTGCTGCCAGGCAAAGTTGAGCGCAGCGATGATGATGCCGCACAACACCGCAGTGGCCAGATCAGTGAACACAGTGATGGTAGTCACAGCAATGATCACCAGCACATCATTGAGCGGCACTTTGTTCACCACCCGCAACGACGCCCAGGCAAAAGTCTGCTGCGACACCACAAACATCACACCCACCAGCGCCGCCAGCGGAATACGCTCGATCAGCGGCGACAGAAACAGAATGAACAACAGAATCAACACCCCAGCGACCACGCCAGACAAGCGCCCGCGCCCACCGGAGCTGAGATTGATCACGGTCTGGCCGATCATCGCGCAACCGCCCATGCCACCGAATGCGCCCGAGACCATGTTGGCCGCACCGAGCGCCACGCACTCGCGATCCGGGTAGCCACGGGTTTCGGTGATTTCGTCGGTCAGGTTCAACGTCAGCAGGGTTTCCAGCAGACCGACCAGCGCCATCAGAATCGCGTAAGGCGCGATGATGCGCAGGGTTTCAAGATTCCACGGGATGTCCGGCAAAGCGAACGTCGGCAAGCCGCCGGCAATGTGCGCCATGTCGCCGAGGGTGCGGGTCGGCAGGCCGAACAGATAGACCAGCAGACCGACGCCGAGGATCGCCACCAGTGCCGGCGGCACCGCTTTCGTCAGACGCGGCAGGATATAGACGATGGCCATGGTCAGCGCCACCAGCCCGGCCATCAGGTACAACGGCGTACCGCTGAGCCAGTCCTCACCGTTCTTGAAATGTTCCAGTTGCGCCAGCGCAATGATGATCGCCAGACCGTTGACGAAGCCGAGCATCACCGGGTGCGGCACCATGCGCACCAGTTTGCCCAGGCGCAGCAAACCGAACGCCATCATGATCAAACCGCCAAGCAACACCGTCGCCAGCAAATACTGCACACCGTGTTGCACCACCAGCGCAACGATGACCACGGCCATCGAACCGGCCGCGCCGGAGACCATGCCCGGTCGCCCGCCGAACAACGCTGTCAGCGTGCAAATGATGAACGCGCCGTACAGGCCCATCAGCGGATTGAGGTGCGCCACCAGCGCGAACGCAATGCATTCGGGCAACAGGGCAAACGAGGTGGTGAGTCCGGCCAGGACATCGGCGCGCAGACGAATCGGTTTCATGGCTTACCTATCGAGCAGCCACCGAGCGCGGCTGCAGGTGTTCGGGAAAAAGAGGGTTGCGGATGTTACGGAATTGTCGCGGATCGGGCCAGTGAACGCTGACACTTGTCGGCCCGACCTTTATGCTGGCCCGCTCATCTGGTCATTGAGTTCGACATGTCTGCATTTCTGAGCGCCCGCGAGGTGTGTCAGCGTTTGCGTGAAGCGGCGTTGGGCGTGCTCGCTTTGAAAATCTGCGAGCGGCCTACCAAGGCCGGGCTGGTCACGGTCGATATCGAAGGCTGGCAGTTGCGGCTGGATGTTGAAGGTGGGCGGTTACATCACTGTGAATTCGCCCGCAATGGTGACGGACAAGAAGGCGCGCTGGACAGTTGGCAGCGTTACGGCACCGATCCGGTGAGTTTGCTCAGTACCTGGGAATTGGCGCAGATCGAGCTAATGCTGATGGCGGCCGTTCAGCCCTGACGCAAGTCGAGCAAATAGGTGTAGTAACCCGTATCGCGGACATAACCCAATGATTCATACAGCCCCTGCGCAGTGAAGTTGTCGGTTGCGGTTTCCAGCACCAGCCCCTTGGCGCCGGTCGCCAAGGCAAAGTCACGCGCCGTGTTCATCAACAAGCGGCCAACCCCACGCCCACGGGCGGCGGGCGTGGTGAACAGGTCGCTGAGCAGCCAGGTGCGGTGGGCATCGATGGACGAGAACGTCGGATACAACTGCACGAACCCCAGCGCCTCGCCCTTTTCATCCTGAACCAGAAAAATCGCGGATTCATCGCTGGCCATGCGCGCGGCGATGAAGGTTCGTGATTGCTCAAGGTTCGACGGCTGCTGGTAAAAGACTCGGTAAGCGTCGAACAACTGCGCCACCGCATCCAGGTGTGTCGCGTCGGCCCGCAGTGTCTGAAGGGTCATGTGCCTGCTCCGTTTCCAGTCAATGATCGAACCAGCATAGCGTCGCCCTTCGAGTGTGCTGGCTTCATCGCTATATAGTTTTGTATATTGCGAAACCGAAATCGCCAGAATCTTTCCATGCCGTCCAGCCAACCTGTATTGCCATGAGTGCCATCCGCGTACGCAACGAGCAGTTGATCCTCGCCGCTGCCAGCGAGGAATTCGCCGCCAACGGCTTCAACGCCACCCAGACCCGCGATATCGCGGCGCGTGCCGGGGTGCCCAAAGCCAATCTGTATTATTACTTCCAGAGCAAGGAAAACCTCTACAGCAAAGTGCTGTTGGGGTTTGTCGAGCCGCTGCTGGAAGCCTCGGCGGTGCTGCGTGAAAGTGATGATCCGCTGACGGGACTGCGCGCCTACGTGGCCGCACGCATTCGCATCGCCCGCGAACATCCGGCGATTGCCAAGGTCTTCAGTGGCGAGTTGCTATTGGGCGGTCGCCAGTTGCCGGATGAGTGCCGCGATCTGTTGCAGGCCGAAGCGCGGCGCAACGTTGAATGTCTGCGCAGCTGGATCGAGCGCGGCTTGCTGGCTCCAGTGGATCCAGAGCACTTGATGCTGTTCATCTGGTCGGCGACGCGCACGTACACCAACATCGGCTGGCAGATGGGCCGGATCATCGGGCGCGAAGTGCCGCAGGATGAGGACTATCAAACGGCGGCACAGACGATTACGCGGATGGTGCTGGAGGGCGTGGTCGTAGCGCCGCGGGTGGGCGAGATTCGTGGGGTGTTGTTTGCGACGTGATGGCGCAATGCTGCGCAGATCAGGGCATGAAGTCTACGGGGAGTTCCAGATGATCTTTCATGCGCTCGTTCCAGTCGTGCAAGGCGCCGGGTAGGCGTTTTTTCCATTTCGCAACGTCGGTGTAATAGCGCAGGCGCGAGTGACCGGTGTTGTCATCGGTAACCAACAAGACCCAGAAATGGCCATCGGCTGACCGCATCACGATGCCGGTGCCACCCAGGCCGCGCATCCACATCTCCCAGACCTGACTACCCGGTACATCAGCGGAAGATTCAGCGGTCATCAACGAGCCGGACTTTTCCACCAGCGTCTGATAATCAGTCTTGAGCAACGTGTGCAGTGCCTGGTTTTCTCCCGGTGTTTGCGCCAGGCCCAGGCTGAGCATGTCGTAATCCAGCGTCAGCGGTTGCTGCGAAGCGACAAAACGACCGGTGTAGTAGACGCCCAACCCGGCACTGCAATATCCGCCTGCACCGACGAGAGAAATATCCAGCACACCATTGATGGGGGTGAACAACAGGGTGCACTGGTCTTCCGAGTAAACGGCTTTACCGTCCTTGAGTGTGGCAACGCCATCCAGATCACCGGAGTTGGCGCCCTCAGCCGCCGTGATGTCGATGCTGATGTGCGTGGGGTCGCGGCGCTGGGTTATGACTGTCGCCGAGGTTGAGGTCCCTGGCGGAATGAGCTGCCAGGTCGCGTCCCAACTGAAGGGCTGGGTGGCGTGTTCAAGTTCGGTCAGGCGCATTAAATACTGCCGACGCAAACAGGCTGTCTGATCGCCACAGGCGTTGCGGTTTTTCAGCCACTGCCGCTGGTCTGCCTTGAGGCCTTTGGCATCGGGGACATCAGCCGATGTCGAGTGCCAGAGCTTGCCCAGCTTCTCATCGAGTTGCGAGATCTGCGGGTCGCCACAAATGGCTTTTTCAGTTTTGCTGGCAGCACTGGCGCAATCGAAACTGCTGGCGTGGGTGATAGAGGCAAACGCAAGGCACATCAGCGTCAAGGCATGACGCCGGGAGATAGCGAACATCGAGAGATTCCATTCTTCGGACGGCGCGCAGTATGCCAGTGCTGCCAGCGGAAATCCCTGATGTACATAGCAATCAGGATTTCGCAATCACTGTAGGAGTGAGCCTGCTCGCGATAGCGTTCGGTCAGACGATGTTGCATCGAGCAGGCTCACTCCTACAGGTTTTGTGTGGATAGTCAGAACGTAATGTCGGCTGCGGGTTTGACGTCGATACGCGCCACCGAGCCAGTCAGATTCGCTAGATCCTTGTTGTGCTCGGCGATGATGTCTTCGGCGCTCATATTGCCGTTGTCGACGGTGGAATGCGCGTCGGCGGCAAGCACTACGTCATAACCCAGCTCATGGGCCCGGCGTACGGTCGTATTGACACAGTAATCGGTCTGCAGACCGCAAATAACCAGTCGTTCGAAGTCTTCACCTGGCAAAAATTTACCCAGGTCAGTCTGGTAAAACGAGTCCCGGGTGGTCTTGCGTACGCGCAGGTCCTTAGGCGATGTCTCAAGCCCTTCGGCCAGTTGCCAGCCTTCGGCACCATGGGCCAACGGGCTGTCCTCTTCTTCATGCTGGATCAGCACCACGCGCACGCCAGCCTGGCGTGCGCGAGCACTGAGACCGTTGATGGTGTCGAGCACACGCTGAATGTCGTAGCACTGATATTCACCCGAGCAGAGGGCGCGCTGGACGTCGATGATCAGTAATGCGGTGGTCATGATGAGCCTTCCTTGATCAGTCCTTGAGACAGGGGCGGACGTAAGCCCGCCCCCTTTTTACGCGCCTCAGTAACCCAGTGACAAGCCCGTGTTGCGGCGTGGATCGTTGGCGCCGTAGAAACGGTTTTTGCCGACCGGCTTACCGCCCAGCGAAGGTGCACCCACCAGAATCGCGGCGATGTGGTTGGCGTCCTGCGGTCCGGCGAACTTGTGACCCCAGCTCTCGAGGAGCTTCTTCGTGTCGGGGCTGGCGGCGAAGTCTTCGAGGTTGGTTTCCTCCGGCATCCACTGCTGGTGGAAACGTGGCGCATCGACCGCCTCCTGCAGGCCCATGCCGTAGTCGATGACGTTGAGCATGGTCAGCAAAGTCGCCGTGATAATACGGCTGCCGCCCGGTGTACCGACCACCATCACCACTTTGCCATCCTTGGTGACAATGGTCGGGCTCATCGACGACAGCGGTGCCTTGCCCGGAGCAATCGCATTGGCTTCGCCCTGCACCAGACCGTACATGTTCGGCACGCCGACCTTGGAGGTGAAGTCGTCCATTTCATCGTTGAGGATCACCCCGGTCTTGCTCGCCATCACGCCCGCGCCGAACCAGTCATTAAGGGTATAAGTGACCGACACCGCATTGCCCCACTTGTCGACGATCGAGTAGTGAGTGGTGTTGCTGCCCTCATGGGGGGCTACGCCGGGTTTGAGTTCGGCCGACACGCCAGCCTTTTGCGGCTGGATGGCGTCGCGCAGTTTGGTCGCGTAGTTCTTGTCCAGCAGATGCTCGATCGGATTTTTGACGAAATCCGGATCGCCCAGGTAGCTGTTGCGATCGACATAGGCGTGGCGCATGGCTTCGATCTGATAGTGCATGCCTTGGGCCGAATGGAAGCCCAGATCCTTCATCGGATAGCCTTCGAGGATGTTCATGATCTGGCAGATCACTACCCCGCCAGAGCTTGGCGGCGGCGCCGAGACCACGTGATAACCACGGTAGTCGCATTCCACCGGAGCCAGTTCGCGGGTCTTGTATTTATCGAGGTCCGCCTGGGTGATGATGCCTTTGTTGGCCTGGCTGGAGGTGACGATGGCATCGGCAACCCAGCCTTTATAGAAGCCGTCGGCGCCTTTTTCGGAAATGGTCCGCAGGGTTTTGCCGAGATCCTTCTGCACCAGTTTCTGCCCGACCTGCATCGGCTCGCCGTTATGCAGGAAGATCGAACCGGAGTCGCGCATGTCCTTCTTGAACACGTCGGTGGCGTACTCCAGCAACTCGACGTCACCCTGCTCCAGCGCAAAACCGTCTTCCGCCAGTTTGATCGCCGGCGCAATCATTTCCTTGCGCGGTTTGGTCCCGTATTTGCTCAGCGCCAGCTCCATGCCGGACACGGTGCCCGGCACGCCCACCGCCAGGTGGCCACGGGTACTCAAGTCGGGAATCACGTTGCCTTCCTTGTCGAGGTACATGTTGGCAGTGGCCGCCAGTGGTGCTTTCTCACGAAAATCGAGGAAGGTTTTGCGCCCGTCTGCCAGTTGAATGGTCATGAAGCCGCCTCCGCCCAGGTTGCCTGCTGCGGGATAGACCACCGCCAGCGCGTAACCCACGGCGACCGCCGCATCGACGGCATTACCGCCACTTTTCAATACGTCGACGCCAACATGGGTGGCCAGATGTTGCGCGGTGACCACCATGCCGTTTTCTGCGGCAACCGGTGCCACCGACGCCGCGTGAGCCATGAGACAGCTGAGTGCCAGTGAGGTCGCTATCAGCGATTTGGCCAAAGGTTCGTACTTCATGAGTCGATCTCTTTTTTGTTTTCAGGGTCTGTGCAGAACAGAGGGGGAAACGCTGCAAGAGCACCAAGCAGTATGGTCGGCTTTGCGTATTGCGCCTCCCCGATCAGGCAGTATGCTGGGCGCTGTTGCCACCCTGCTCCGGAGTCTGTCGTCATGTCTTATACGTTCATCACCCTGCCCTCGCCCGTCGGCGAGCTGAAGCTGGTCGCGAACGGCTCACGACTGGCGGCCATCCTCTGGGAAAACGATAAACCCGACCGCGTGCGCCTCGGGCCGATGAGCGAGGCACACGACAATCCGATCCTGATTCGAACGGCTCGACAACTTGAAGAATATTTTTCCGGGACGCGTGACTGTTTTGATCTGGAACTGGATTTCGCTGGCACCGTTTTTCAGAAAAAGGTCTGGGCGGCGCTGCTGACCATTCCTTTTGGCCAGACGCGCACTTACAGCCAGATCGCCAGACAGATTGGCAATCCCGCTGCTGTGCGGGCAGTGGGCGCAGCGAACGGACGCAACCCGATCTCCATTGTCGCGCCGTGTCATCGGGTGATCGGCGCCTCAGGGAAGCTCACCGGGTTCGCCGGGGGGCTAGAGGCGAAAGAGCGCTTGCTGACCCTGGAGGGTGGCGACTGGTCGACGGTTGGCAAAACCGGGGATTTGTTCTGACTCAAGCGCCGAACAGGTTATTCATCGCCGCATACTGCAACAGCATGATGGTCTTGGCGTCGCAGATCTCGCCGCGCTGAAACGCCGCCAGCGCTTCGTCGAAGCTCCACTCCAGCACTTCAAGTTCTTCAGTCTCTTCTTCCAGACCACCGCCCTCGCTAACCTTCGACGCCGCGTCGTATTCGGCAATGAAAAAGTGCAGCTTCTCGGTCACTGACCCCGGACTCATGTAAGCCTCGAACACCTTCTTCACCACGTGCACGCGATAACCGGTTTCCTCCTCGGCTTCATCGCGAATCCGCTGCTCCGGCGCAGCCCCTTCGAGCAACCCGGCCGCCACCTCGATCAGCAAACCATCATGACCATTGACGAACACCGGCAAGCGGAACTGCCGGGTCAGTACCACCGTGCGCTGTTCACGGTTGAACAGCAGAATCGCTGCGCCGTTACCACGGTCGTAGACCTCACGGGTCTGACGCTGCCACTCACCATTGTTGCGGTGATAGTCGAAAGTGATTTTCTTCAGCAAATACCAGTCATGGGACAACACCTGAGTGTCGATGATATTGACCCGCTCGGCTGTGTTGGACATGACGCCTGATCCTTTTGTCATTGAAGGCTTCCGGGTAGGTAAAGGCCCTTAGTTGTGAACGAGAATACGAAACCCTATACCGCCCTACAAAACATGTCGAAACATCCTACAGATAACGCCTACTCGCCCGACTTCTTTCCTGATTGATCCCCCGCAAAGTCCCCGCACCTTTTTGATGTGCGCGAGAGACTGCGAATGCTTCCAACCGATCAGCTGCTGGCCCTGAACAACAGCATCGGCCTGCTCGTTGTTGCTGCTTTGAATCCCGATGAGCCGGACTTCGAACACCTGATCCGCGAATTCCGCCTGTGCCTGAACAACTACGAGGCCTGGGCCGAGCAGTTCTGGGCCGGGACGGCGCTGGATGTCGAGCAGGTCTTCACTGTCGGAAACGACGTGCGCCTCAGCGCGCCGATCAAGTCGCGCCAACCGCTCAGTTCATCGGTGGTCATGTGCTCGGCCAGCGGGTCGCTGACGCTGGTGCACATGTTCGAGGCCGCGCGGTTTGTGCCGATTGGCAACACGCCGGTGACGCTCG
The DNA here is from genome assembly GCF_056401755.1 of Pseudomonas sp. P4_D7. Lineage (NCBI taxonomy): Bacteria > Pseudomonadati > Pseudomonadota > Gammaproteobacteria > Pseudomonadales > Pseudomonadaceae > Pseudomonas > Pseudomonas sp. P4_D7. Next base: position 33,403 of record NZ_JBFUIR010000057.1, read on the forward strand.
AACCGGTGCTTGCCGATGTCGGCGGCGTGCTGACTTTCGGTGAGCCGCTGC
>NZ_JBFUIR010000058.1:0-25763 GCF_056401755.1 Pseudomonas sp. P4_D7
GGCGACCGACGCTTTCGCGAGCAAGCTCGCTCCCACAATTGGTATCAGTGGGGTTTGGTGAAGCGTTGTACGAGCTTCATGACGACGACGAAGAAGACCGGCACGAAGATCACCGCCAGCGTCGCGGTAATCATCCCGCCGATCACTCCTGTACCGATCGCTTGCTGACTCGCCGAACTGGCACCCGTGGCAATGGCCAATGGCACCACGCCGAGAATGAACGCGAGCGACGTCATCACGATCGGCCGCAAGCGCAAGCGAGCAGCCTGCAACGTCGCATCAATCAGATCGTGACCTTCGTCATACAAGCTCTTGGCAAATTCGATGATCAGGATCGCGTTCTTCGCCRACAGACCGATGATGGTGATCAGGCCGACCTTGAAGAACACATCGTTGGGCATGCCGCGCAATGTCACCGCCAGCACCGCGCCGAGCACGCCCAGCGGCACTACCAGCAACACCGAGGTCGGAATCGACCAGCTCTCGTACAGCGCCGCCAGACACAGGAACACCACCAGCAACGACAGCCCAAGCAGAATCGGCGCCTGATTGCCGGACAAGCGTTCCTGCAACGACAACCCGGTCCATTCCTGGCCCAGTCCTTTCGGCCCCTTCGCCACCAGACGTTCGATCTCCGCCATGGCCTCACCGGTGCTGTGCCCCGGCGACGGTTCGCCGGAAATCGCGATCGCCGGATAGCCGTTGTAACGGGTCAACTGCGCCGGGCCCTGAATCCAGTTGGCCTGCACGAACGCAGACAGCGGCACCATGTGTCCGGCGCTATTGCGTACGTGCATTTTCAGCAGATCGGCCACCTGGCTGCGTTGATCGCCTTCGGCTTGCACGACAACACGCTGCATGCGCCCCTGATTGGGGAAATCGTTGATGTAACTGGAGCCGACGGCAGTCGACAGCACATTGCCGATATCGGCGAACGAGACGCCAAGGGCATTGGCCTGCTTGCGGTCGACCACCAATTGCACTTGCGGCGCTTCGGCCAGCGCGCTTTCTCGCACGTTCATCAGTACCGGGCTTTTCTCGGCGGCTGCGAGCAGTTCGGTGCGCGCTTGCATCAAGGTCGCATGGCCGAGGCCGCCGCGATCCTGCAAACGGAACTCGAAACCGCTCGATGTGCCGAGGCCATCCACGGGCGGTGGCAGCACCGAGAACGCCATGGCGTCCTTGATTTCAGTCAGTGCGATATTGGCGCGATCGGCAATCGAGCTGGCGGCATCATCACTGCTGCGCTGCGACCAGTCCTTCAGCGTCGAGAACGCCAACGCTGCGTTCTGGCCGCTACCGGAGAAGCTGAAACCGAGAATCACCACCGTGTCACTGATCCCCGGCTCGCTGGCGTTATGCGCCTCAAGCTGTTCAGCCACGGCCACCGTGCGGTTCTTGGTAGCGCCGGGCGGCAGTTGAATATCCGTGATGGTGTAGCCCTGATCTTCCACCGGCAGGAACGAGGAGGGCAGACGCGCGAAGCACAGGCCCAGTCCAACCAGCAGCACAGCGTAGATCAGCAGGTAACGGCCGCTGCGTTTCAGCGCATAGCCGACCCAGCCCTGATAGCGATCAGTCAGGCGCTCGAAGCGGCGGTTGAACCAGCCGAAGAACCCGGATTTTTCGTGGTGTTCGCCCTTGGCAATCGGCTTGAGCAGCGTCGCGCACAATGCCGGCGTCAGGGTCAGGGCGAGGAACGCCGAGAACAGAATCGACGTCGCCATCGACAGCGAGAACTGCTGGTAAATCACCCCGACCGAGCCTTGCATGAACGCCATTGGAATAAACACCGCGACCAGCACCAGCGTGATGCCGATGATCGCGCCGGTGATCTGCGTCATCGCTTTGCGTGTGGCTTCCTTGGGCGACAGGCCTTCGGTGGCCATGATCCGCTCGACGTTCTCCACCACGACGATGGCGTCGTCCACCAGAATACCGATGGCCAGGACCATGCCGAACATGGTCAGCACGTTGATCGAGAAGCCCAGCGCGAGCATGGTCGCGAACGTGCCCATCAGCGCCACCGGCACCACCAGCGTCGGGATCAACGTGTAGCGCACGTTCTGCAGGAACAGGAACATCACCGCAAACACCAGCAGCATCGCTTCGCCCAAGGTGTAAATCACTTTGGTGATCGAGACTTTGACGAACGGCGAAGTGTCGTACGGAATCTTGTATTCCACGCCCGCCGGGAAGTAGCGCGACAGCTCATCCATCTTCGCCCGCACCAGGGTCGCGGTGTTCAGCGCGTTGGCGCCCGGCGACAGTTGCACGCCGACAGCGGTCGACGGTTTGCCGTTGAGACGCGTACCGAACTGGTATTCCTGGCTGCCGATCTCGACCCGCGCGACGTCACCGATGCGCACGGTGGAGCCGTCGCGATTGGCCTTAAGCACAATGTCGGCGAACTCTTGCGGTGTCGACAACTGACCTTTCACCAGAATGGTCGCAGTGATTTCCTGGCTGGACGGATTGGGCAGATCACCGATGCTGCCAGCGGACACCTGAGCGTTCTGCGCGACGATGGCGGCGTTGACATCGGCCGGCGTCAGGTTGAACGCGATCAGCTTCTGCGGATCGATCCAGATGCGCATGGCCCGTTCGGCGCCGTACAACTGCGCCTTGCCGACACCGTCCAGACGCTTGATCTCGTTCATCACGTTACGCGCCAGATAATCGCTGAGCGCCACGTCATCGAGCTTGCCATCGCTGGAGGTCAGGGTGATCAGCAAGAGAAAACCGGACGAGACTTTTTCAACCTGCAAACCCTGCTGAGTCACCGCTTGCGGCAGGCGCGACTCGACCACTTTGAGGCGGTTTTGCACGTCGACTTGCGCCAGCTCCGGGTTGGTGCCCGGCTGGAACGTGGCTTTGATCGTCGCACTGCCGAGGCTGCTTTGCGATTCGAAGTACAGCAAGTGATCTGCGCCGTTAAGCTCTTCCTCGATCAGGCTGACCACACTTTCATCGACGGTCTGTGCCGAGGCGCCGGGATACACGGCGTAGATTTCGATTTGCGGCGGGGCGACGTCGGGGTATTGCGCCACCGGCAACTGCGGGATGGCCAGCGCACCGGCCAACAGGATGAACAGCGCGACGACCCAGGCAAACACCGGGCGGTCGATAAAGAACTGCGGCATAGAAAAGCGTCCTGCTTACTGACCAGAGGTCTGGGCAAGTGGAAGAGGGGTGTCGTCGATCTGCACGGTTTCGCCGGGGCGGGCGTGTTGCAGGCCTTCGATGACGATGCGGTCGCCGGGCTTGAGGCCGCCGGTGACGATCCAGCGATTGTTCTGCACCGCGCCCAGTTGCACTGGTTGCTCCGCGACGCGCATCTGCTCATCGACGGTCAGCACCTGAGCAATGCCGGCGCTGTCACGCTGCACGGCACGCTGCGGCACGGTAATGCCGTTCTGGATGGTGGCCTGCTCCAGACGCACGCGAATGAAGCTGCCCGGCAGCAAGTCGAGATCCGGGTTGGGGAATTCGCTGCGCAGGATGATCTGACCCGTGCCCGGGTCGACGGTGATGTCGCTGAAGAGCAATTTGCCTGGCAGCGGATACAGGCTGCCGTCATCCTGAATCAGCGTGGCTTTGACCTGATCCTGGCCGACTTCCTGCAGTTGCCCGGAACGGAACGCGCGGCGCAACTCGTTGAGTTCACGGGTCGACTGGGTGAGGTCGGCGTGAATCGGGTTGAGCTGCTGAATCAGTGCCAACGGTGTGGTTTCGTTCTGCCCGACCAGTGCGCCTTCGGTGACCAGCGCACGGCCGACACGACCGGAAATCGGCGCGGTGACGGTGGCATAACCCAGATTCAGTTTCGCCCGTTCGACGGCAGCCTTGTTGGCCGCAACGTCAGCGGCGGTTTGCCGGGCATTGGCGCGGGCGTTGTCGTAGTCCTGAGCGCTGATGGCTTTGTCATCGATCAACTGGGCGTAGCGTTGCTCTTGCAGTTTCGCTTGAAAGGCATTGGCTTCTGCCTTGCGCAACGCTGCTTCAGCGCTGTCGAGATCAGCCTTGAACGGCGCCGGGTCGATGCGAAACAGCACGTCGCCCTTTTTCACGTCGCTGCCTTCGCGGAAGGTGCGTTGCAACACCACACCGGCCACCCGTGCCCGTACTTCGGCAATCCGTGGTGCGGCGATGCGGCCGCTGAGTTCGCTGCTGATTGTCAGGGGATGCGCTTCGAGCGTCTCGATGCGCACCGTGGCCGGTGATGCCTGATCCTCGGCTTTCGAGGATGAATCACAGGCGCTCAGTGTCAGCGCCATCGCGATCAGGCCGAGTCCGGCCAGCAGTTTCTTCGACATGTACAACCCCCAATATTGATGTCCGCATCCTACGGGCAGACGCCGAGATTAGCGGTGAAGCTTTGTAGGCGCTGTGTGAAATTGTGTAAGGGTTTTGCTCAGGGATGGGCGAGGGCGTATATCCTTCAGGTCTTGAATTCTTTTGTGACGGTTAAACCGCTTTCGCGAGCAAGCTCGCTCCCACATGGGTTTTGTGAACAGTGCAAAACCACTGTGGGAGCGAGCTTGCTCGCGAAAGCGGTCTGACATCCACCACAGCAATATCTGGATCACCCCATGCCCAACATCCTCCTGGTCGAAGACGACACCGCCCTCGCCGAACTGATTTCCAGCTACCTGGAGCGCAACGGTTATTCCGTCAGCGTGATCGGCCGTGGCGACCATGTGCGCGAGCGGGCGCGGGTCAATCCGCCGGATCTGGTGATCCTCGACCTGATGCTGCCCGGCCTTGATGGACTGCAAGTCTGCCGTTTATTACGCGCCGATTCGGCGACGCTGCCGATCCTGATGCTGACGGCTCGCGACGACAGTCACGATCAAGTGCTGGGCCTGGAAATGGGCGCCGACGATTACGTCACCAAACCGTGCGAGCCGCGCGTGTTGCTGGCACGGGTGCGCACCTTGTTGCGCCGCAGCAGCCTCGGCGAACCGCTGACCGCCAATGACCGCATTCTCATGGGCAATCTGTGCATCGACCTGTCCGAGCGCACCGTGACGTGGCGCGATCAGCCGGTCGAGCTGTCCAGCGGCGAATACAACTTGCTCGTGGTGCTGGCCCGACATGCCGGCGAAGTGTTGAGCCGCGACCAGATCCTGCAGCGTCTGCGCGGGATCGAATTCAACGGCACCGATCGCTCGGTGGACGTGGCGATTTCCAAGCTGCGCCGCAAATTCGACGACCACGCCGGCGAGGCGCGCAAGATCAAGACCGTGTGGGGCAAGGGCTATCTGTTCAGCCGCTCAGAGTGGGAATGCTGAGCTGATGTTTCGCATCCTGTTTCGTCTGTATCTGGTGACGATCGTCTCCTACAGCGCGGCGATCTATCTGGTGCCGGATCTGGTGGTCATGGCGTTCCGGGATCGCTTCGTCACTTACAACCTCGATTATTCGCGCGGTCTGCAATCGCTGATTACCCGTCAGTTTCACGCCGTGCCGCAGGAGCAGTGGCCGGCGCTGGCGGCGTCGATGGACAAGGATTTTCAGCCGCTGCACATCGTCCTCGCGCGGATCGACGATGCCGGGTTCACCGCTATCGAGCAGCAACGCCTGCGCCGTGGTGAAAACGTCGTTCGCATTGGCGACTGGGGCTGGCGCACGCTGGCGGTGACGCCGCTGGACGACACCACCGCCGTGCAAATGGTCGTGCCGCCGGATCCGCTGGACGTCAATCTGTTGTACTGGAGCATCAACGTGCTGATCGGCGCGAGTCTGCTCGCCTGCCTGTTGATGTGGCTGCGCCCGCACTGGCGTGATCTGGAACGGCTCAAAGGCACTGCCGAACGCTTCGGTAAAGGTCACTTGAGCGAGCGCACAAAAATCGCCCCGAGCTCCAACATCGGCAGCCTCGCCAATGTTTTCGACACCATGGCGGGCGATATCGAAAACCTGCTCAATCAGCAGCGTGACCTGCTCAACGCCGTGTCCCATGAACTGCGTACGCCACTGACGCGCCTGGATTTCGGCCTGGCTTTAGCCCTGTCCGATGACTTGCCGAGCGCCAGCCGCGAGCGCTTGCTGGGACTGGTCGCGCACATTCGCGAGCTGGATGAGTTGGTGCTGGAGTTGCTTTCTTACAGCCGTTTGCAGAACCCGGCGCAACTGCCGGAGCAGGTCGAGGTGTCGCTGGATGAGTTCATCGACAGCATTCTGGGCAGTGTCGATGAAGAGCTGGAGTCGCCGGAGATCGTCATCGATGTGTTGCTGCACGGTCAGCTCGAACGCTTCTCGCTCGATCCACGCCTGACCGCGCGGGCGATCCAGAACCTGCTGCGCAACGCCATGCGCTATTGCGAGAAACGCATTCAGATTGGCGTGCAGGTCAATGCCGAGGGCTGTGAGATCTGGGTCGATGATGACGGCATCGGTATTCCCGATGATGAGCGAGAGCGGATTTTCGAGCCGTTCTATCGACTTGATCGCAGTCGGGATCGGGCTACGGGTGGGTTTGGTCTTGGTCTGGCGATCAGCCGTCGCGCGCTGGAGGCACAGGGCGGCACGTTGACCGTTGAGTCTTCACCGTTGGGCGGGGCACGTTTCCGGCTGTGGTTGCCCAATAACGCCTGAGCTGCGTGACGCTGAAAATCTACCTGTGGGAGCGAGCCTGCTCGCGAAGGCGTCGGGTCAGTCAACGCATACTTGGCTGACATACCGCCTTCGCGAGCAGGCTCGCTCCTACAGGGGGTTGTGTTGTTCAGACCAGCTCTGTGGATTGAATCAACCCGACCCCGGCACTTTGCATCCGCTCAACCGCTGCCGCCAGTGATCCATTCAGATCGATCGCCCGGCACGCATCCAGCACCACATAAGTATTGAACCCCGCCGCCCGTGCATCCAGCGCCGAAAACATCACGCAGAAATCCAGTGCCAGCCCCACCATGTGAACCGTATCGATCCCGCGCTCTTTCAGGTAGCCGGACAGCCCCGTGGTGGTGCGGCGATCGGCTTCCAGAAAGGCTGAATAGCTGTCGATATCCGGATTGCAGCCCTTGCGAATGATCAGTTGGGCGTGAGGCAGGTCAAGTTCCCGGTGAAACTCGGCCCCCGGTGTCGATTGCACACAATGGTCGGGCCAGAGCGTCTGCTCGCCATAAGGCAATTGGATGACATCGTAGGGCTGGTGCCCGGGATGACTGGACGCGAATGAGGCGTGACCGGTCGGATGCCAGTCCTGTGCGACGACAACCTGGGTGAACTGGCGGGCGAGCCGGTTGATCAGCGGCACAATCAGGTCTCCTTCGGGGACCGCTAATTGACCGCCGGGGGTGAAGTCGTTTTGAACGTCGATCACCAGTAATGCAGAGCGGGATGAATCTGGCATCGTTGAGGCATCCTCGGAAAAATACGCGCTGAGCAGAGTGCAGGAACTAGCTGGTGATTAAGCGGCTTTTTAACAGTTTTGCCTTGTCTTCCAGCGCCATTGGGGCGTCGTGTCCGATCAGCATCCAGGCGTGTTCACGTTCAGTCCAATACACCACGTTCATCTCACGCCGACGCTCATGGGCCAACGGCTGACTGCCGCTGTTCGAGCGGGTCACACACAGCGCCAATGGCCCATGTTTCGCATCCAGATAAACGATCTGCGCAATCGGTACGCCGTCGTACTCCAGCATCTGCGCCCGTATGAATTCGGCATCAGGCAGCTTCAAAGTGGCTGGCGCAAGTCTCAGGCCCAGGCGCGCATCGACGGTGCGCAGTTGCGCGCGTTGGGAGGCTTCGTCGGTGGGCAGGTGATCGAGCGTTTGCGGCACATACAGCGCCATGTAATCGCCCACCAATGCCCGCCAGTTGTTCGATTGCACGGCGTGCCAGCCGAGGAATAACCGGTCGGCCAACACGCCACCGGCCAACAGCGCAGCGGCGGCGCCACCGATAAACCAGCGGCGATTGAAGCCCGGAGGCTGCGGCGCTGGAATGGCGTCCAGCCGCGCTTGCAGACGCTCCAGCGGGGCCTGTTGCGCCAGCTCGTCATAGGCGTTCTTGTACGGCAGGTTGCTGCGACTGAGCCATTGCACGCGCAGACTCAGCAGTGAGTCTTCGGCAATGGCGTTGTCGAGTTGATGGCGATAGTCGCCGTCGAGTTCGCCGTCGAGGTAGGCGACCAGTTGCTCATCCGAAGGTGGGTTCATGATCGGTCTCCTTCGGTGGATTTCGGCACGGTCTGCAGCGGTGGGTATTCGGCGAGTTTGAGGCGGGCGGTGGCCAGACGGCTCATGACCGTGCCGATCGGCACTTGCAGGATTTCAGCGACTTCGCGGTAGGACAAGCCTTCGACATAGGCGAGGTAGACCGTTTCGCGCTGGGTCTCGGGCAGCGCATCGACGCGGCGGATCACTTGCGCGGCCATCACATGCGTCTGCGCGGCGTACTCACCATCAAACGCCAGTTGTCCATCGGCATCGACCTGGCCCGCACCCTGACGCACGCGCCGAGCGCGCACTTCATTGAGCCAGATCGAATGCAGAATGCTCAGCAACCAGCGATCCATGCGCGTGCCGGCGATGTACTGATTGGCGCGCTCCAGCGCTCGCACGCAGGTGGCTTGCACCAGATCCTCGGCCACATGCCGATTGCGCGACAGCAGTAGACCGTAGCGCCACAGTCGCGCCAGGTGCTGCCCGAGTTCTGCTCTGAATGCCTGATCGTTGAAGATGATGGCGGCCCTTATAAGTGCTCAGGTTTTCGATGAGTCGTTGATGGCTTCGGCCAGGTCCTGATATTCCTCGCACGACGTGCCGCAAATCGATTGGATCTGCTGCAACTGCTCCTGCGCCAGGTCAACGCGGCCTTTGATCACATAGGCCTCGCCGAGGTATTCGCGCACTTGCGCGTACTGCGGATCGAGTTTCACCGATTGCAGGTAATAACCGATGCCCTCGTCAGTGCGCCCCAGTTTGCGCGTGGCGTAGCCGCGATAGTTGAGAGCCTTGGCGGTGTGCGGTTGCTTCAGCGTGTCGAGCAACGCCAGGGCCTCTTCGTAGCGACCGGCCTTGGCAAGGCGATAGGCGTAATCAGTACGGTCGGCATCCGAAAGTGCTTTGCTGACTTGCATCACACACTTCTGGGTTTTGCTGTCCCAGACCTGGCCTTTCGGGCATTCCGGCTTCTGCACCGGCGCGTCTTCATCGCCATTGGCCAGGGCCAATTGGCTGGACATCGCCGCGGCCAGTAACAACGGGGCGGCGAACATAACGGAACGGATAGTCATGGGCAAGGCTCCACAGAAAGTTATGGTTCACTTTGAACACCACAGGGTGAATTTTTATTCATTGCTTTATCAGTGACTGTTCAAGGTAAGCGTAAATTCAAGCGCTATGCTCGGGAGCGTCTGCCGTCGATCCGATGTTTTGCCGTAAGGAGAGTTGCCATGACCGATCACGTCCATCATTCAGCCGCTGCCGGCTACAAAAGCGCTGCCGACACCTATGTGAAAGGTCGGCCGGACTATCCGCCGCAGGTCAGTGAGTGGTTGGCCGCGACGCTGGGCCTGGATGGGCATAAAACGGTGATTGATCTGGGTGCCGGCACCGGCAAGTTCACCGGGCGTCTGGTGGTGACGGGCGCGCAAGTGATCGCGGTTGAACCGGTGCCGCAGATGCTGGAAAAGCTGTCTGACGCCTGGCCTGATGTGCTGGCCGTGAGCGGCACGGCGACCGATCTGCCGTTACCGGACGCTTCAGTCGATGCGGTGATTTGCGCGCAAGCGTTTCACTGGTTCGCCAGTGCCGAGGCGCTGACCGAAATCGCTCGAGTACTCAAGCCCGGAGGCAAGTTGGGGCTGATCTGGAACCTGCGTGACACCGACGTCAGTTGGGTGCCGAAACTGGATGCCATCGTCAACGCACTGGAAGGGGACACGCCACGCTATTACACAGGTGCCTGGCGCACAGCGTTTCCGCACCCGGCATTCGCGCCTTTGCAGGTCGAGCGGTTTCACCATGGCCATACCGGATCGCCGGAAGACGTGATTCTCAATCGGGTGCGCTCCACCAGTTTCATCGCCGCGCTGCCGGAGGCGCAACGGGCGAAAATCGATGAACAGATTCGTGCGTTAATCGCCACAGAGCCGGAACTGCGTGGCAGGGATGTGGTGACAGTGCCGTATGAAACGGCGGCGTTCGTCGCCGTAAAAAAGGCCTGAATCCCAAGACATTTCAGTGTAGGAGTGAGCCTGCTCGCGATACCGGACTGTCAGTCACCTCATCTTTGGCTGACACTCCGCTATCGCGAGCAGGCTCACTCCTACAGGGTTTTCAGGTGTTCATAGTATCTGGCTGCACTTTTCCACCGCCTTGCGCCGCTCGCGAACCCCACGCACCACCAGATACAACAACGGCCCGATCGATACGAAAACCGCCGTCAACAACAAATATGGCACCACCGACCAGAGCGACTGCCCACGCGACCGCGCATCCTTAACCATCCAGATACCCGCCAGCGTGGCCAGCAGATACAGATCAATCACCACCTGCGCGGTGTCGGGCCGCGACATCAGGCTGATGCCGAAGTCGATCAACGACTGTTCAGCCTGGAGCATCACCGAAACGGTGTAACCGCTAAACGCGAGCAAAGCCGCGAGGGGCAGGGCGATCGACATCATGCATTCCTTCCGTGGTGTGATGAGAGAGTCGCCAGACTAACGCCGCCGCGCAAAATTGGCCATTGACTCGCCAATAGCGCACAGGCTAATTTCCAGCCCATGACTTCGACTGTATCGCGTTGCCAGCCAATGATTATTACCGCCATTCCTCATTTGGCGGGCTAGCTCACGACTGCAGCACCYAACCCGCCCTAGAGGCGGGTTTTTACTTTCTGTCTCCGGGGTTTTGAAAAATGTCAGGAGACGACCATGCCGCACAGCGCCGATCAGCAAACCCTGCTTGAGCACTACGTGAAAAAGATCCTCGCCGCGCCGGTGTACGACCTCGCGGTGCGCACGCCTTTGCAAGCGGCGCCGGCGCTGTCGGAGGCGCTGGGCAACCGGATTCTGCTCAAGCGTGAAGACCTGCAACCGACGTTCTCCTTCAAGATCCGTGGCGCCTACAACAAACTGGTGCAACTCACCGAGGAGCAAAAGGCGTGCGGGGTGATCACTGCATCGGCCGGCAATCACGCGCAAGGTGTGGCGTTGGCAGCACGCGAACTCGGGATTGCGGCGACCATCGTTATGCCAGCGACAACGCCGGAACTGAAAGTGCTGGGTGTGCGCAGTCGTGGCGCTGAAGCGTTGCTGCATGGCGAGAGTTTCCCGTTCGCCCTGGCGCATGCGCTGCAACTGGCAGAACAGAGCGGACGCACCTTCGTGTCGCCGTTCGATGACCCGGAGGTGATCGCCGGGCAGGGCACTGTGGCGATGGAAATTCTTCGTCAGCATCAAGGTTCGCTGGATGCGATTTTTATCCCGGTAGGTGGTGGCGGTCTGATCGCCGGCATCGCGGCGTACGTCAAATACCTGCGCCCGGAAGTGCGGATCATCGGCGTCGAATCCGAACACTCAGCGTGCCTGAAGGCCGCGCTCGAAGCCGATCAGCGCGTCGTGCTGCCCAATGTCGGCACCTTTGCCGATGGCGTGGCGGTAGCGCAGATCGGCGCGTTCGGATTTGAGGTCTGCCGCTTTTGCGTCGACGAAGTCATCACCGTCAGCAACGACGACCTCTGCGCAGCGATCAAGAATATCTACGACGATACCCGCTCTATCACTGAACCTTCCGGCGCCCTGGCCGTGGCCGGGATCAAGCAATACGTAGCGCAAACCGGGGTGAAAGAGCAGACATTCGTAGCGATCGACTCGGGCGCCAATATCAACTTCGACAGCCTGCGCCACGTTGCCGAGCGCGCAGCGATGTGCGGCGTCTCGGCATGATGAGGCTTACGGCAGCAAGGGGCGCAGGAAGCTGCGCTCGTAGCTGACGATAAACTTCTTCTCGACCAGGCTGACCACCAGTGCGGTGCTCTCCGGGTCGGTCATCGCGATGTGCCGATAGCTTTCGTAATCCGCCAGTGACGGAAAACTGAACAGGCAATAAGCGATGTTGCTCGCGCCTTCGGACGGCAGAAAGTAGCCGTGATGGGTGCCGCCCAAGCGCTCGACGATGCCGAGCCAGGCCTTGGCGTAGGCCTCGAACTCAGGCAATTGGTACGGATCAATGACATATCGGACGTGGCAGGTAATCAAACGACGCACTCCTTGTTCGGGTTATTCCTGCAGGGCTGTACCGACTTTGTCCGACGCCGACCAGATGCGATAACGCACTTCGACGTCCGACGGCGCGTACACCACGACCGGCAACTTGCTGTTGTAACGCAGCATGAAGCCGTCACCGACGACCGGCACGAACGCGCGTTTCTTCTGGCTGCCGGGCGGGCAGGCCATCATCGTGCTCATCGGCCCGATGACTTTTTCCAGCCGATAGAACGGATAACCCCAGCCTTCAAGATTCTTCTCATCGAGAACGCCGCCCAAACGCTGACGATTGCAGTCCACCTCAAGGGTTTTGCCGGCAAGAATTTCCACCTGGAAGTTCTCTTCCTGCTCTTGCTTGGGCAAGTGAATGACCTGGCGGGTGAACCCGGCTTCAGCCTTCGGGAACGGCGCGACGTCTTCAAGCTTGGCGGCGTGGGCGAGGGTGGACAGGCTGGCGATGAACAGCCCGGTGGTCGCGTAAACGCGGAAAGAACCCATGGAAGCCTCCGTGCGGGTGTAGGGTGAATGACGGGCATTCTTACCGTCATGGGCCGTGATTGCAAACCAGCGTCGAGTTGCAAATTGCAGTACCCGCCGAGGCCATTCTTGCAAATTGCAAGTAGCCAAATACTGGCACCGCCGCCAAGTGCTTGATTTGATAAGGGTGAAAATGAATCGATGAAAGGCACGCTTTATGCGTCTTTTCAGTGCGGCGCACCGGCCTTGGGCGCCTACACTCCAATGGGCATTTCGCAGTACCACCGCTTGTCGCACCCAGGGAAACAGCGGGGACACACCCGTGCAGGGGCCGCAACGGTCAGCGTGAATACTTGATTGGCATCTCACAGTAAGGAGAGGGTTTCGCCATGTTTCTGTCTGCCTTGGAACTACGCAATATCATTGAAAGCAGTTTTCTGCCGAAACGCTGCCAGTGCACCCTGTCGCCGGACTTGTCGATGACCGTCAAGGTCTTCGGCGATCACCAGACCGATCAGGTCGATCTGCTGGTCAGCGGTATCGACGCCAGCCACCTCAATGGCTGTCGTGAAATCAACGAACTGATCGCGGGGCTGCGCTCGGACTTGAAAGAACAAACTACGCCACATCACTACAGCCCACGCTCCAGAGCCGTCTAACGCACCGTTTCACCCAGTTCGACCGTCACGCGCCGGGCCTGGACAAAACCAAGGCCCAGCGCGAACTCGACCAGCACCGCGAGCAAAATCCCGGGGCCGGCATGGCCGTTCAGCCATTCCGCAAAGCCCTGCACCGCCAAACCAAAACAACCGACTATAAACCCGTTGCTCAGCGCATTGCGCCCCAGCGACGGCGGTGCATTGCGCACCAGATAAAACATCACCCCCAACGCCGCAAACAGCACCGCACTGCGCCGCGCGACAAACCCGGCTGCGTCGGAGTACTCGATGCTCCAGATTGCCAGCAGCCTTTCCGGGAAAACGCCCCAGGCCAGCGCCAGCAAAAAACACAACGAACACGTGAAACCCGACAACGTGCGAAACGACAACTGCATGGCGAATCCTTGCGGCAGTGAGGAGGGCCCCGAGCATAACCGCCGAAACTCCCCACGCCTACCGCAAACCCGCAAATCAGACGTTTCTGTCAGTTCTGGAAGTTGCACGCGTCAGACAATTTCCGGTAGCTGATTTCCTCAGGCTTACCGGCGTTGTCGATGTACTTCATATCGGCCGTAACCACTTTGCACAGTTGCGTTGGCGGCTCGGTCAACGACACCACTTTGGCCACCTGCAGCGGCATGCCGTACTGATACGGCACGGCTTTGGACGTGGCGGAAGTGTCATTGGCCTGGGCCATCCCGGCAAACGCAGTGCAGGCGAGGGCGGTGGTGAGCAATAAAGGACGAATGTTCATGAAAGGACTCCCGAGTGGCGGTTCTAGCGTTCGGCGTGATGCACCCGAACCTGCCGCACTGGGCAACAGCCAGAATGGCTGAGGGCGTGCGGTTCAGTAGAGTTTTTGACCACGGCGTTAAGGGATGGTTAACCGAGCTGAACGCCGGCTGTCAGGGAGTGCGGCGGTTTTCTCAGGAAGGTTTGGCGAATTCCTACAAAGGCTGGTGCCTTGTCTGCTTTCGGCGGCTGGAGCGGGTGGTTATTGTCGGTTGCCGCTGCAAAATCAGTGGTTCGGGTTTGGTCACCTGATACCTTCCCTTATTGCAGATGTGCCATCATTTGCGCTGCGGACATCTGTGTCCGTGCGGTGCATAGCTGTGGCGGCTGTGTGCAGGACGCCTTCGGGCGAGCTGAGTTGGGGTTGTTCTCGGTTGACCAAGCCTGCACACAGTCCGCCTCCCACTGTTTGGTCACAGTGCTGGCGGTTACTTTCGACCCAATTGAGTAATCACCTATGCCGATAATCAAACTGCTACAAAACCGCTACCTCCCCCTCACAAGCAACGTCACCGAAACCCCGACACTGCTCATCGACACCCAAGCCAACCCGAAAGACATCCTCGAAGCCGCCGTCCAGCGCATCCGCGCCGCCGCCGACCTGCTCGAAACCCTGCATTGCCTGTGCTTCAAGCACGCCGACGTGCAAGACATTCCACACATCACCCATGCGCTTTACCTGCTGACGCAGGATGGCAATGATTTGCTGCAGGTGGCGCAGCAGCAGATGTTGAGTTGGAAAGCGCCGGTTTGATGGGCTAGTGAAAACGGCAGGGGTGAACAGCCGAATTTACGTGGGCTGATTCACTTGCTGCCGGTTAATGCAAGCGGGGCGTTGTGCGACTAACCGCTGGGGCTGCGGTCAATCTCCTAGTTTGTCAGGGAAAAATGAGAGGGGTGGGTGAGTGTCTTTCCATTCTTTAGCTATTCTTTCTGAATCTTCAATCTGTGCTGGTGTCATTTTCTCGCGAATTTCTTCACCTTTTCGCTCAACATATCTTCCGATTCCGCCAGCATCACCTAGATCTTTAAGCAATGTAAAAAGCGCATAACCTTTAACTAGATCTAGGGGGTAATCCAGTTTGTCCGGAGTGTGGGAAATATAGGCGCCATAGCTGCTTACTGCCACTTGGTAACCACTGCGGGCTGCTAACTCAAGCCACTGGCGAATACTTGCTGTGTCGCCTTCTCTATGTAAAATTTCCAGGTAATCCATCATTGCTTTTGGATATCCACCTTCCGACGAAAGCAAAAGCCATTTTTTTACAGATGCATCACGTTTTCCTGGAATCAAGAAGAAGCCTTCGCCCTGACGTTCGCTGACCGCCATCCAGTACTGCGCGAGCGAGTATCCCGCGTTTGCGGATTTCTCTAACCACTCACGATTCAGAGTGATTTCATACATTAGATACAAGGATTCGGGATCGCCTTCCTGCGCCTTTGGTAGAACTAATCCTTTAGCTTGTGCAAACCATTCCGCTTGGGTTTTCTTGAATGTAGGGCAGTTGCCAATCTTCTGACAAAAGTCATTTTTGTGTCGGCCCAGTTGAATCATTGCATAGATATTGTCTTTTTCTGCTGCCTTTTCATACCAATGTTGCGCTTCGGGGGCCATGTAACGGTTTTTTTTACGAATGATTTCCGCCAAATAGTATTGAGAGTCCGAGTTTCCGTCGTTGCTTTCAATTTGGAGTTGTTGAGTCGCTGCGTTAATTTTGAGTTGGTTGTATAGAACTATTCCTGAAACTTTTTCAGGGACGCTGTCTGCCGCCGGGCTTGGTTCTGCCCAAGAAAAAAGAGCAATTAATAAAGGCCAAGTCAAGAATTTGGTCATTCTGGTTATCTTCCTAGCTTTTCGGGGAAGAACGAGAGGGGCGGGTGAGTGGCTTTCCATTCCTCAGCGACAGCTATTGAGCTCTCTATCTGTTCAGGCGTCATTTTGCTCCCAATTTCTTCGAGAGTATCTTGAACGAAATCTTGAATAGCGCCTCCACCATCCAGCTCTTTCAGCAGACTAATCAGTGCATAACCTTTAACAAGGTCTAGGGGGTAACCAACTTGGTCAGGCGCATGGGCAATGTAAGAGCCATAACTGCTAATAGCTTTTTGATCGCCCGTTTCAGCTGCTGCCTGAAGCCAACGGCGCACCCCTTCAAGATCGCCTTTTTTATACAGGATCTCAATGTATTCCATCATTGCTCTTGGGTTGCCGCCTTCAGAGGCAGCTTTCAGCCATTTGCTGATGGCCTCATCACGTTTTCCAGGTATAAGAAAAAATCCCTCACCTTGTCGATCACCGACGGCCATCCAATATTGCGCGAGCGCATAACCTGCGTTTGCAGATTTTTCCAACCAAGTACGATCGAAAGTTATTTCATACATTAAATACGAAGACTCAGGGGTGTCTGTGCTTGATGCCATTTTTTTAGCCTGAATCAACCAATCAGCGCTTGATTTTTTACTCGCGGGACAATTGGTCATTTTTCTGCAGAGGTCATCGTTTTGGCGGCCTAGCTGAATCATGGCAAATATAGAACCATTATTCGCAGCGGTTTCGTACCATTGCTGCGCTTCAGCGGTCATGTACCGGCTTCGCTTTCGAAGTGCCTCCGCAAAGTAATACTGTGAATTCACATTTCCCGAATCGGCCTCTTTTTTTAGTTCGCGAATCGCCAAGTCTAATTTTAGCTGGTTGTATAACACCATTCCCAGGGTTGATTCATTTGTTCGCGAATGTGCTGAGCTGTTTGCAGAAAGAGCGGCGATCAGCATTGCTAAAATAATTCTAAATGCTCGCACTGCTATTAATAACCTAGCTTGTCTGGGTAGAATGAGAGAGGCGGGTGGTTGGTCTTCCACGTTTTCGCGAGTTCTTTTGCTTTTTCTATTTGCTCTTTTGACATGTTTTTTTCTATGCCGGGTAATGTGTCATTGACGTCTCGTACTACATTTCCCCCACCATTAAGTTCCAGCAGGTTTGAAAGTAAAGCATATGATTTTATTGGGTCGAATGCGAAACCGTATTTTGAGTCTTCTTCGCCTATGTAGGATGCATATCCAAATACACCTTCTACGTAGCTCGAGTCAGCTGCTTTTTCGTTCCAGTTTCTGAACGAGGCTAAATCATTTTTTTCGATCATGATTGCGGCTAACCCCATCATTGCAAGTGGATAACCATTTTCAGCAGACGCCTTCATCCATCGTTCGATAGCTTGGTTGCGTCTCGAGGGTAGTAAAAATGAACCACTTCCTTCTTGGTACTTCGTCGCCAGACGGAACTGCGCAAATGCGAATCCGTTCTCTGCTGACTTCTCCAACCAGTCATCATTGCCTGTCATTTCATATAACAGGTACATTGATTCGCTATCTCCCTGCGCTGATCGTTGAATTGCAAGGCTTTTAGCTTTGATTACCCAGTTGTTAGGAGAGTCTTCACCTTGTGGACAGTTTTTCATGGTTGAACACAAGTCGTCTTCAATTCTCCCAAGGCGAATCATAGAGTAGATATTCCCCTTTTTTGCGGAGCTTTCGTATGCTTTTTTAGCTTCCGGAGTCATGTGGCGGTTATTTTTTCTTAACGCTTCGCCCAGATAGTAGAGCGCCTCATCATCTCCGCCGCCAGCGGCGGTTTTCAAAAAATCGATCGCAGAAATGGCCTTGTATTGATTGTAGAGTTTTATCCCCTCGCTTTTTGATTTTTGTTGTAGGGTGGATAGCTCGGAGTTTGCATGCTTGCTAAACAGCATGCATGCAAACGCCAAGCTTAGAGTCAAGATTTTGAGTAGTTCAAAGTAACTTGGTCTCGCAATTAAGCTTGTTTTTAATTGTAGAGACTGATGCAAGATTAAAAGCCTATTTTTTCAGGGAAGAAAGAAAGAGGCGGGTGAGTAGCCTTCCATTCAATCGCATATTTTTTTGCTTCTTCAATTTGCGCGGGCGTCATTTTCTCCGCTATTTGAGGTAACTTTCCTTCGACATAAGCTTGAATGTTTCCACCGCCATCCAGTTCTTTAAGCAAGGATACAAGTGCGTAGCCTTTAACTAGATCTATGGAATAGCCAACCTTGTCGGGAGTATGGGATAGATACGCACCATAACTTGCAACGGCGGCTTGGTAACCGGTTTTTGCCGCCACTTCCCACCAATATCGAACACTTTCTAAATCGTTACGTTGGAAAAGGATCGATATATATTCAATCATCGCTGGGGGGTAGCCACCTTCAGAGGCGGATTTTAGCAATTCCTCCTCAGCATTCTTCCTCTTCCAAGGAAGTAAAAATGTGCCTTCGCCCTCGGCATAACGATTGGCGAGTAACCACTGTGAAGGTGCATATCCGGCTGCTGCTGACTTTTGCAACCACTTTAACTCTGCAGTTGCATTGTACAAAATCGCCATTGCTTCGGCATCTCCACTTACGGCGCGAGGAGTTGCGGTTTTTATCAATAGGTCTAACCATTCACTCGGTTTTTTGCTTCCTGGAGGACATTGATTGATGACGGAGCAAAGATCTCCTGAAGTCGTTGCAAGTTTGAACATTGCATAGTAATCGCCTAGGGAGGCTGAAGCCTCATACCATTTTTTTTCTTCTTTATTACTATAGCGCTTCTTTTTGCGAAGTTCTTCCGCTAGGTAAAATTGGGCCTCTGCATCTCCAGCTTCCGCAGCGATACGTAACTGCATCTCAGCAGCTTTGTATTGATTGTAGAGTTTTATCCCCTCGTTTTTTGATTTTTCGTGTTGGGTGGAGAGCTCGGAATGTGCATGTTTGCTAAACAGTATGCATGCAAGTGCCAAGCTTAGAGTCAAAATTTTGAGTGGCTCAAAGTAACTTTGTCTCCCAGTTGAGCTTGGTTTTAATTGTAGAGGCTGATGCAAAATTAAAAGCCTATTTTTTCAGGGAAGAAAGACAGAGGGGGGTGTGTAGTCTTCCACTTGGTAGCAAAGTCTTCTGCTTCCTGAATCTGCGTCGGGGTCATTTTTTCTGAAATTTGTGGAAGTGTCTCTTCAACATCTGTTTGTGCTGCTCCACCGCCGTCTAGCTCTTTCAGCAGAGAAATTAATGCATACCCTTTGATTTTATCTTCCGTAAATCCGAGTGCTTTAGGGTCGACGGCTAAAAAATATCCATAGTTATAGACGCCGGCCTCATATCCAATCGACGCCGCCTTTTCTACCCAATAGCGGGCTTGCTCCAGTTCGCCTTTTTCTCTATATATACCAAAAAGTTGCATCATTGCTTTAGGGTTTCCTGCTTTCGCAGAAAGTAAAAACCAATGTTCGACTATCTCTTGGCGCTTCCATGGAAGAATAAAACCTTCTCCTTGACGATCACCAATAGCCATTCGATATTGGGCGATTGCATCTCCTGCGAGTGCTGATTTCTTTAACCACTCTCTCTCTGCGGTCAACTCATACATTATATAAAGAGCTTCCGCATCACCGCGATCGGATTTTTCTTTCGCGATTCTCGCCGCTTCAGCCAACCATTCTTTTGGTTCTTTTTTTCCTGTTGGACAATTCTTCATTGTCAAACATAGGTCATTATCGGTTCGGCCGATTCGAATCATCGAATAAAGGTCGCCTTGGGTGGCTGCCGCCTCATACCATTTATAAGMTTCATCAGTGATGTATTGTTTGTTTTGGCGTATTTCCTCTGCTAAAAAAAACTGCGCTTCAGCATCTCCTGCTTCTGCCGCTATTCGTAATTCGGGTTCGGCAGTCTTATACTGCTTGAATAGTATTATTCCGCGTTCTTTCGCTGATTGCTGCTGAGAGCTAAGCGTTGCAGAAACGCATGTTGGTAGTGCGATGATTATCGCTACGGCAATTGCTTTAAGTATTGTCATAATTGTGTTTTACTCATTTATTCTTTTGGGCCGTTATATGTTGCTCTTCCGCCAGGAAGGTATGTCCGGCCATAATGCGTAAATCGTTGACAAAATCCGTCTAGTCTCGCGCCAAGCTCCTCAACATGTTTTTTG
This sequence comes from Pseudomonas sp. P4_D7, assembly GCF_056401755.1. Taxonomy (NCBI): domain Bacteria; kingdom Pseudomonadati; phylum Pseudomonadota; class Gammaproteobacteria; order Pseudomonadales; family Pseudomonadaceae; genus Pseudomonas; species Pseudomonas sp. P4_D7. The sequence continues at coordinate 20,128 of NZ_JBFUIR010000058.1, forward strand.
TATCTGGCCCTCATTTGGTCGTTTCTCTGGTCAACTAGGCGGAGTATCGCCTCGGACATGAAGTTATCCATGGCTAGGCGTTGCTCGCAATAAATTTGGCCTTTGTCGAGACCTTTGGTGCCAAATCTGTTCATGCTGATGCACGCTTCTTCAAATTGTGCTTGAGCTTGCGTCAAGGTATTTGTTTTTTTTGCGTTATTCAGAATCCAACCCAATATCCTTTCAATTGCTTGTTGTTGAATAAGGTGGGTCTGCGATCTGTCGTAAGTATATTTCTTCTCTCGAGAAGCACTATCTGCTGAAACACCCGTGATGTTAAAACTTTCAGCTGCTGAAGTTAATGTCATTAACATAGGGCCGAGCGCATTGGGTGTAGCATTCAAAAACCACTGCTCCAACTCATTCTGATTGCGATAAGTCATAATCGTGTGGGCAATGATGGCTCCTCTACCTCCGCCAGTTAACGCCTCATATAAAGACATCACCATATCCACGCCTTGCATATAAAATATCGCTACTTCCATGCCGGCAGCGCCGAGGAAGTTAAGTTTGTCTATGTAATTAGCTGCATCATCGGTTACAAAAATCAGCGATTTATCCTGATTTTTGTGCATCTCACGGCGCAGGAGGTTAATCAGGTCAGTGACACCGTCATAACCTACTTCAAACTGGAATTCGCCGCCGGCTCCGGCACCGACAATGACGGATGCCTTGAACCGCATGATGAAGCGGCCTTCGTGTAAGGAGATACCGATGTCTGCTGATGCACCGAGGCCGTATGCGGCGGTAAAACCGGCGGTCAGTCGCGCCAGACTCGACCATTGGCTGGCTTTGGTGCTGTTGACGCTGTTGGTCATTCCTGGTGAAGGTGCGGTTCGCAATGCTGCGATTTCTTTTGGCGGCGCCCAGTTCAAGGCGCCTGTCAGTAGAATCCCTGCCTGCACTCCCGCAAAGAGGTTGAACTGGGCTTTGGCGCCGTCCTCTACTCGAACTTTTGCCGCGTTACCTTCCAGCACCGGTTCGCTTCTCGCGGTTGCAGCGGTTGCATGTGTCGTATCCGGTCGTTTTGCGTCGGTGATTTCCGGTAGGTTCAGGCCGCCTTGTACGTTTGCACGTCCCAACTGCACGCTGGAGGAAAGGAGGAGGGTTGCGCCGGTGTATCCCCAGGCTCTAGCGCCCAGGTGGATCGAGAACCGACCTAGATTCAGGTTTTTGCGGTTTTTCTCATAGTCGAGGTAAGGGATCAGGATGTCTTGGGCCTGATCTCTGCCCGGAAGATCCATTTTCATCAATTCAACTTCGCCACGGGCGAGGTCAATGCCCAGACTCACTTCTGCCTTCGCGGAGGCTTTGAAGTTATCCGCCACACTGAATGTCGGGCCGGTTATCTTGGCGCCGGTGTGGATTGATGGCTGTGGCGGTGTGAGGCAACGCACGAGTTGAGCTTGAGGGCTATTGTCGAACAGGCGCAAGGAGCTTCTGACTTCTTCCTTGAACAGCAACTGACGAAGACGAAGTCCCCAGTCCTTGCGGGCTTCGGCATCCTCAAAGGTTTCGACCTTGTAGTTCTTCGATTTCAGGTAAGAGTGGAACATTTCCACATCAAACCAGCCTTTCTCATCAAACCAGTCACTCTGCTGATCTTTGATGGCGAGTGCACCTTCAAGCCGCAGCCACTCATGGAAAGGATTGTCGTCAGTGTCCGACGTTGCTTTCCCGGTGCTGTTCCCCGGAAGTTTCTGCAAGTCTTTACTTGCCTTGGCGCCGATTTCACTCGCGTCCTTTTTCAATACCTTTGTGATGCCTTCGAGATTGAGCAGGCTCAGGTGTTTGACTGGACTGTTGGGGCTATTGAAAAGTGCTACTTCGCGCAAAGGAAAGCCTGCTTTGACCAAGCGTTCTTCCGGTTTCGGCTGAAATTGCTCGGGCTCCCACAGCAGATGTCGCAGCGGCAGGGCTGCGGCCACTGCCGCCTCTGCGTCATCGCGAAGTTGCAGGCGATCTTGCTGTATGCGCTGCCATTCTGCCTGTTCTGCCTCCACGATACCTGCAGGTGCCGCGACGTTTTGCCCGCTGGCGTCAATCCAGGCTTTATATGTCGTGCGGATCTGCTCCGTGAGCTTGATCTGCCGCTGCTCCATCTCGAGATATGCCTTGAATTTCTCGATACCTGCGCTGATGTCGCCAGTGTCAGGAATAAGCGCAAATTCCGGTAGGGCCAGCCCATAGTCGGCAACTTTCAAAATCGCATCGATATAAGCAGCAAAGTCTTTTTCGACTTTTTCGCGCTCGTTGGCGACTTCCTTTAAATAACCACACATCCGGGCTTTGCCATCGATGACGCAGTTTGTGGCGTCCAGATAGGCCTTTTTGTTTTTCTGAAAGTCTGCCTCTTTCAGAGTCGTCAACTTGCCACTCTTGGTGAGCGCAGCGCGGGCTTTCAAGTAAGTTTGCACGCGATTTCTTGCTTCGATCGCCCCTGGGGAAAACAGGTTGCCGCTTTCGTAGGTGTAGCCAGCAATTTTTGCCTGTGCGACCGCAACCGCTTTCAGCTTTTTCCATTCGTTGTAGAGGCGTTGCAGTTTCTGCCCATCAGAGTTGGCTTCAAGCAGGCTCGCTTGCTGTTGATTGGCAAGCTCCCGATTGCGAGCGTATTCGCTTTGGTCCGGCAGTTTGTCCAGCGCTGCGGAGTTTCGAGCCTCTCGGCTGACAGCCTTCAATCGCATAGCCATCGTGGGCTGCGCGATATCGGGTTCCTGAGCCTCGATTTCGAGCATTCGGCTTTTTTGCTCGCCTTGCAGGAAATTACTCAGCTTCGGCTCCAGGAAGTATTCCAGAAGCCCCGCGGTGTTCATCCCCTTGAGTCGTTCTTCTGGAGACTTGCTGGCGCTGATATGTTGCTCGAGTTCATTCATCGCTTCTTTGATCGAGCTGGCCGCACGCTTAGGCAACAGGTAAAACATTTTTTCTTTGGTGGCGTAGATCACTTCGCCATATTCCGTCGAGCAGGCCGTCTTTACCTGGTCGAACGCGTTGGAACAACTGTCAGGCGCTTCAGGCTGGGGATCAAGTTCCAGGGCAGGCTTGCTCTCGACCGGTACCGCTGAAGTCGATGGGTTCGCAGCTGGTTTGTTGAAATCTACCTTGGGTGCTACTGAGATATCAGTTTCCATTTTGCTTCCATTCATTCTTTACGGACGGGTCATCAAGCAGCGCTGATAGCGAGTTGCTGCAACTGCTGCACTTTGATGAACGACTCTTCCCTGGATTGCAGGATGGCCATTGCCTGAGGGTGCGTCTCGAGCAGCGGGCCGTTGGTGATTTGGCCCAGTTTCAGTAAATGACGACCTTCGTAAATGTTGTGCGCAACCAGCACGTTGAGGTTTTCCACGAGGTTGGGCAGTTGTTCGTCGGTGGGTTCACCGTAGGCAGCGTATTGCTCGTCTGCCCAGTAAACCCAACCCAGATGCTCCTGAACCTTTGGCGCTGTTGGCGGCAGGTTGAACGCTGAGACGTCGCCCAGCCATTCAAGTTCCGAAACGGGGCGCCAGCTGAGCCAGCGACCGCGATTGCGCCCGAAGTGGACCGGTGCCGGGCTGTAAACGTGTTGCCAAGGGCCGAAAAGCTGATGCGAACTTTCACCAGCGGTGTAGGCCAGCGCGGCCCACAGGCTTGGCTTGTGATAGCTCAATAGGCTTTGGCCACCGGAGCCATCGTTGGCACGCAGGAGCCAGCGGGCATGTGCCAGTGCCTTGGCTGGATCTGTTGTGGAGAGGGCAATGCCGGAGAAATTTTCTTCGCAGAGCTTTGCCGCTTCGGCTGCGAGTCGACTGCCCCACGGGGCGACCAGCCAGAGAGGGCCTTCAGCGGCGATTTCAGCGAAGTCGGTGTTGAGAAACAGACCTTGGGTGTCTACGGGCTCACCGACACGGTAGAAGCGGCTCATGGCTTCCGGCTGGCGGACGCGATCGATGATGAAACACAGGGTCAGGTCGGAGCTTTCTCTCGGCAGTTCCTCGAACCCATGGCGTGGCGCTTCGAGGAGGGCGCTCAGCGCTTTTACATGCATGTGCAATCCTTACGGCTGCAGGCGCCGTTGCTTTGTTTTCCGCACAACGGCGTGATACCTGACTCGTTCAGACGCTTTGGAAGCGGGATGAGTACTTTTCCGGCCTTGTCCGCATCCGCCACTTTCATCGGTCCCGGCAGCAATGGTGCCGCAGGCGTCCCAACCCCAGGCGAGCCGCCAGTGTTGACCTTCACCTCGGCGCCGCTGATGGTCACGCCACCCGCATCGACCTTGACGAAACTCCCGCCAGCCTTGGCCGTGAGTTCCATTGCACCTTCGACCACCACTTTCTGGCCGGCGTAGTAATGGATTTCTGACCCAGCCTCAACAAACTGCGCAGTCCCCACCTTCAAATGCTGCGTCACACCCACGGTCAGGTGATCATCCGCCCGCATCTCGCTAATCCGATCCAGATGCGTAATCCGGTGCTCTTCAACCTTGAACTCGCTCAGCGTATTGGCTTCAACGGTGTCGTGCCGTTCATTGCCCACCCGAATCTTCTGGTCGTGCTCGATGTTCTCGTCCCAATCGCGCTGGGCATGGATGTAGATCTGCTCGACGCCTTTCTTGTCTTCGATGCGGAATTCGTTGTAGCCCTTGCCGCCCGGTGAGCTCAGGGTTTTGAAGGTGCTGCGGGTTTTGTTCGCCGGCAGGTCGTAGGGGACGACGTTTTCCTTGTGGTACAGGCAACCCGTGACCAGCGGCTGGTCGGGATCGCCTTCAAGGAAGGTGACGAGGACTTCCATGCCGATGCGCGGGATGGCGATGCCGCCGTACGCGGCGCCGGCCCAGCCGCTGGCGACGCGCATCCAGCAGGTGGTTTTGTCGTTGGACTGGCCGTCGCGGTCCCAGTGGAATTGCACTTTGATCCGGCCGTACTGGTCGCAGTGGATTTCTTCGCCTGCGGGGCCGGTGACGACGGCGGTCTGGCTGCCGAGGACTTTTGGTTTCGGGTGTTCAAGGGCAGGGCGGTAGTGCGCATCCCACGGGGTGGCTAGGAAGCTGTTGCGGTAGCCCTGGTGGAAATCGCTTTTGTGGTCGGTGACGTCGCTGGTGACGTTTTCGCCGAGGACTTGCGGTTGTTTGCCTTCGTGGAAGACTTCCAGCAGCAGCCAAAGGTCGTTCCATTCGGCGCGCGGGTGTTCGGCGAGCGTGAGGAAATGGCCGCTGGTGAGGGTCGGTTCGTCACCTTTGCCTTCGGCGAGTTTGTAGTCGCTGCGATGGCGTTCGAGGGCGCGGGTGGAGAGGAACTTGCCGCGCTCTCGAGTGGTGAAGCGGCCGGGGTAGTCGTAGTCTTCGAGGTCCGGGGCGAACTCGGTTTTCACCGCGCCTTCGGGGAGGATCTTCGGTTTTTCGAAGTCGTAGTCGCGGCGGCTGACGCGGGTGGTGCGGGTTTCCAGACGCAGGTTAAAACGCTTGATCACCGGTTTGTCGGCGGCCATGCCGGAGTCTTGCTGGTAGCTCACCGGTTTCAGTTTGCGGAACACGGTCTGGTCATCGCCGAACACCAGTTTGTGGCCGCTGCTGCTGTGCTGGAAGTGGAAGTGAATGCCTTCTTCCTCGCACA
>NZ_JBFUIR010000059.1:0-30204 GCF_056401755.1 Pseudomonas sp. P4_D7
CGATGTGAACATCGTCGATGACCTGCCAAAAGCGGTGGATGACAGCAACGCCGGCACCGCGTCGGAAACCTTGCTGACTCTGACCGGCAACGTCCTGACCAACGATGTGCAAGGCGCCGATCGTGTACCGACCGGGCCGGTAACCCCGGGCACTTTCACCGGGACCTACGGCACCTTGGTGCTCAACGCCAACGGCACGTACACCTACACGCTGAACACCAACGATGCCGATTTCAAAAACCTGCACGGCGGCGGCAATGGCACCGAGACGTTCGCCTACACCATCACTGATTCGGACGGTGATACCAGCACTGCCAATCTGGTGCTGAACATCCACAACAACGACGATCAGGTCTACCTCAACGGCCTCGACGTCAACGGCGGCGAACTTACCGTCTACGAGAAAAACCTCAGTGACGGCACCAGCCCCGACACTCCCGCGTTGACCCAGAGCGGCACCTTCACCGTCACCGCCCTCGACGGTCTGCAAACCCTGACCGTGGGCGGCATCAACGTGGTCACCGGCGGCGTGGCCGCAGGCTTCCCGCAATCGATCGTCACGCCGCTCGGAAGCACGTTGACCATCACCGGTTACAACCCGACGACCGGTGTGGTGAGTTACAGCTACACCCTGGTCGACAACGAAACCCATCCGAACGCCAACGGCGCCAACAGCATCACCGAGAACTTCAACGTGGTGGCGACGGACACCGATGGCAGCACGGCCAGCGGCCAGATCAACGTAAACATCGTCGATGATCTGCCCAGCGCTCATCCTGATTCTGCTTCGGTGGCGGAGGGCGGCACGGTCAGCGGTAATGTGTTGGACAATGACATTGGCGGCGCCGACGGCCCGGCGGTGACCGGTGCAGTGGTCGGCGTGCGCGCAGGCGCCGACACCTCGACTTCGGCCATCGGCGGCCTCAACAGCAACATCAACGGCACCTACGGCTACCTGACCCTGGATGCCAATGGCAACGCGGTCTATCACAGCAACCCCAACGCGGTGAACGGCCCGGGCGCGGTGGATGTGTTCACCTATACCGTACGCGATTCCGACGGTGATGAAAGCACCACCACCATCACCATCGATGTCGCCAACAGCAAGCTGTACGCGACCAGCGACACCGACGTCACCGTTTACGAGAAAGCGCTGGACCTGACCAAGGACGGCGCAGATCTGGCGCCCGGTACAGTCACCGGCAGCGATCCGACCAGCACCGGCGAAACTGCGTCCGGCACCCTGGTCGGCGCGGTCACCGGCGCGGTCGGCGCGATCAGTTACGCGCTGGTTGGTAGCGCCACCGGCAACTACGGGCAGATCGTCCTCAACCCCAACGGGACTTACACCTACACCCTGACCTCACCGGCGAGCACCACGCCGCATGCCGACGACGGCGCCAACACCCTGAGCGAAACCTTTACCTATCAGGCCACCGATTCGCTGGGCAACGTTGTCACCAGCACCATCGTTGTCAGCATCGTCGATGACGTGCCCAAGGCGATGAACGATAGCAACGCCAACAGCGCCTCGGAAACGCAACTGACCCTGACCGGCAATGTGCTGACCAACGATGTGCAAGGCGCCGATGTGGTCGCGACCGGACCGAATGCCGGGCCGATCACCGCCGGCACGTTCACCGGCACTTACGGCACGCTGGTGCTCAACGCCAACGGCACGTACACCTACACGCTGAACCCCAACGATGCCGACTTCAAAAAACTGCACGGCGGCGGCAACGGTACCGAAACCTTCACCTACACCCTGACCGATGCCGACGGCGACACCAGCACCGCCAACCTGGTGCTGAACATCCACAACAACGACGATCCGGTGGTGCTCAACGGCCTCGACGTCAATGGCGGCGAACTCACCGTTTACGAGAAAAACCTCAGCGACGGCACCAGCCCCGACACTCCGGCACTGACCCAGAGCGGCACCTTCACCGTCACGGCGCTTGATGGTCTGCAAACCCTCACCGTCGGCGGCATTGCCGTGGTCACCAACGGTGTCGCCGCAGGCTTCCCGCAATCCGTCGTCTCGCCGCTGGGCAGCACCTTCACCGTCACCGGTTACAACCCAGCCACTGGCGTGGTCAGTTACAGCTACACCCTGGTCGACAACGAAGCCCATCCGACCGGCAACGGTGCCAACAGTCTCACCGAAAACTTCAACGTGGTGGCCACCGACACCGATGGCAGCACCGCCAGCGGCCAGATTAACGTCAACATCATCGATGACCTGCCGACCGCCAAACCCGACACCGGCTCGGTGGCGGAGGGTGGTACGGTCAACATCAGCGTGTTGGGCAATGACATCAGCGGTGCCGATGGCGCCGCCACTGTGGTCGGCGTGCGCGCCGGCAGCAACACCGGCACTTCGGCCATCGGCGGCCTCAACAGCAACATCAACGGCAACTTCGGTTACCTGACCCTCGATGCGGCGGGCAACGCCGTCTATCACAGCAACCCGAATTCGGTGAGCCCACCGGGCGCCACCGACACTTTCACCTACACCATTCGCGACAGCGACGGCGATGAAAGCACCACAACCATCACCGTCAACGTTGCCGACAGCAAGCTGGTGGCCTCGGTCGATCAGGATGTAACGGTCTATGAAAAAGCCCTCGACCTGACCAAGGACGGCCAGGATCTGGCCGCCGGTACGGTCACCGGCAGCGATCCGACCAACACCGGTGAAACCGCGACCGGCACGCTGGTCGGCGCAGTTACCGGCGGTACGGGCGCGATTACCTACACCTTGGTCGGCAGCGCCACCGGCAGCTACGGGCAGATCCAGCTCAACGCCGACGGCACCTACACCTACACGCTGACCTCGGCGCCGAAAACCTCGCCGAGCGCCAACGACGGGGCGAACACCCTGAGCGAAAGTTTCACCTACAAAGCCACCGATGCACTGGGCAACAGCACCACCAGCACCCTTGTGGTGAACATCGTCGATGACGTACCAAAAGCGGTGGCCTCGGATCGTTCGGTAGCGGCGGTGGAGATCGATTCCAACCTGCTCATCGTGCTCGATATCTCCGGCAGTATGGCTGACGCCTCCGGTGTGCCGGGCCTGTCGCGGCTGGACCTGGCCAAGCAGGCGATCAGTGCCTTGCTCGACAAGTACGATGACCTCGGCGATGTCAAAGTCCAGCTCGTCACCTTCAGCAGCAACGCCACTGACAGAACGTCGGTATGGGTCGATGTGGCGACCGCGAAGACGATTCTCGCCGGTCTGTCGGCGGGTGGCGGCACCAACTACGACGCCGCGGTGGCGGTCATGCAAACCGCGTTCAACACCTCGGGCAAACTCACCGGGGCACAGAACGTCGGTTACTTCTTCTCGGACGGCAAACCCAACGAGGGCGACATCAACGCCGCTGATGAAGCCGCGCTGAAAAACTTCCTCGATGCCAACAACATCAAGAACTACGCGATTGGCCTGGGCAGCGGCGTGAGTAACGCCAACCTTGATCCGCTGGCGTACGACGGCATCACCCACACCAACACCAACGCGGTGGTGGTTACCGATCTCAATCAGCTCAACTCGGTGCTGTCCGGCACCGTAGAAGGCGCGCCGGTCACCGGTTCGTTGCTGGGCGAGGGCGGTACCTTCGGCGCCGATGGCGGCTTCATCAAATCCATCGTCGTTGACGGCACCACTTACACCTACGATCCGAAAGCCCTCAGTGGCCAAGGCTCGTTGACCGCCACCGGTGGCGTCAACCATGGCACCTTTAACACCGTAAACAACACGTTGAGCATCGCCACCAACAACAGCGGCACCCTGGTGATCAACCTCGACACCGGCGACTACAGCTACACATCGCAGAAAACCACGGCGGTGGTGATTACCGAGAACATCGGCTTCACCCTCAGCGACAACGACGGCGACCTCGCCAGCTCGACGCTGACCGTGAAAGTGATCCCCAACGCGCCACCCGTGGCGGTGGACGATCACGTCATCACCAACGTGTTGTCGAGCAACATCGTGGTGCCGGGCGAGTTGCTGCTGGCCAACGACACCGATCCGAATGGCGATACGCTCAACGCCACACCGACCACCTTCAATACTGGTTGGATAGCGAAGGGCGCGGACTTCACCGGCACCGGTGCGATCACGTTCAACGGCAACAGCAACACTGCTGCCAACCAGACCCTGGCCGATGTGCGCAATGCCTTCGCCGCCAACACCGCAGCGATGACCGCGGTGCTGGTGATCAGCGGCTACCTCGGCGCGGTGACCAACGCCAATGCCAACGATGAAGACCTGATCACGGTCAAACTGAAACAGGGCGAAACGCTGAACCTGGATCACAACCTGGCGGCCGGGCACGTCACTCTGGAGTATTCGCTCAACGGTGGCGCGTTTGTCGCGATTGCCGATGGCGGCACCATCACCGCCAGCGCCGATGGCACTTACCAGATCCACGTCACCAACATCAGCAATACCAGTGGCGGTAACCCGAATGCGGCGGAAAACTACCAACTGACCATGACAGTCAATTACGCCGGGGCCCACGATGTCACCCCGGACTTCCACGGCAGCTACACCGCCAACGACAACCACGGCGGCAGCGACACGGCCAACGTGACCATCAGCTATCAGGACGGCCACACCCTCACCGGCACCTCGGGGGATGACGTGCTGGTAGCCGGCACCGGCGACAACATCCTCAACGCGGGCGACGGCAACGATGTGCTCACCGCCGGTTCCGGCAACAACGAACTGCACGGCGGCGCCGGCAACGACTTGCTCTACAGCGGCCCGGGCAATGATCTGCTCGACGGCGGTACCGGCATCGACACCGCCAGCTACGCCCACGCCACCGCCGGGGTGACGGTCAACCTCGGTCTGCTCGGTGCGCAAAACACCGTCGGCGCGGGGACGGACACCCTGACCGGCATCGAAAACCTCGTCGGCTCGAACTTCAATGACACCCTGACCGGCGACAACAATAACAACGTGATCAACGGTGGCCTGGGTAACGACATCCTCAACGGTGGTGGCGGTGATGACCTGCTGATCGGCGGCATGGGCAATAACACCATGACCGGTGGCGCAGGGGCCGACACCTTCCAGTGGCTCAAGGGCAACAGCGGCCATGATCTGATCACCGACTTCACCCCCGGCACCGACAAGCTTGACCTGTCGCAACTGCTGCAAGGCGAGAACGGCACCACCGCCTCACTGGATGACTACCTGCACTTCACCGTCACCGGCAGTGGCGCCTCGCTGCTCACCAGCATCGACGTCAGCGCCATGGCCGGCGCCACGCCGAACCAGACGATTGATCTGGCCGGCGTCAACCTCGCCAGCCATTACGGTGTGACGCCAGGGGCGGGCGGCGTGGTTGCCGGCGGGCATGACACGGCGACGATCATCAGCGGGATGCTGAATGATCATTCGTTGAAGGTGGATACGGTTTGAACTGAGGGCTGAAACGACAAAACCCGCCGCCCCGTTCAACCGGGACGGCGGGTTTTTTCTGCCTCACGTGATCGTTCCCACGCTCTGCGTGGGAATGCAGCCCGGGACGCTCCGCGTCCCCTCCAGAGCCGAACGCAGAGCGTCCGAAGAGGCATTCCCACGCAGAGCGTGGGAACGATCGGTTGTCTGACCTACTGCGGCAACTCCAGATTATCCATCACCCGATTCACCGCCAGCTCCCCGAGCATGATCAATTGCGCGATACCCAGCAGCGTCCTGCGTTGCGACGCGGGTATGAGGTGGGCGAAGTCATGGGCGATGGTTCTGGCTGAGGCGAGTGTTTCGCTGGCATCGGCCAGCAGTTCCTCGTTTTTGAAGTCGGCGGTGACGGCGTACATCCGGCGGGTTTTACGGGGCGGCGGGGTGGAGCCGGGTGGGCAGAGATAGTGGTCGAGGGCGCGCTCGGCGGCGTCGTTGAGCTTTTTTGAATCGAGGGATTCGTAGGGGGAGGCGAGATCGGTTTCGGGCGGATTGGGTGTTGGTTTGATCATGGTGAAGCTCCTATAAGAGTGGAGCCGCCCAGAACTGTCGCTAAACAGGAAGGTGGCGGCTGTACGCAGGTTAGCGAACCGGTTATAGGCACCCGGCAGACCCGAGGGTCTCCCGCATACAGCCACCATAGCGTAGTTGCAGATATTGAATCTGCCACAAAGCATGGAGCGCTGATGCACCTATTACAGATTTGGGTCGCTAAACCCGATCGCTGACTCTTCAGCGACCGCACCACAATAGAACCCGCCCCCAAGGCGCACAAGCCGGCGGATTCTGGCGTAGCTGTAGGTAATTACGCAAGGCCGTGTAGCTTCGGAGAGTGTTTGCAGGTCTGGTTTAAACGTGGGTGTTTAAAGCCAAAAGATCGCAGCCTGCGGCAGCTTCTACAGAAGATCTTCATGTAGGAGCTGCCGCAGGCTGCGATCTTTTAGCGTTTCAGGATTTGCGCAGGGTCTTCTGCCGCAAAATATAAACCGTCACCAACACCGCGCTCGTCAACATGAACCCCCGCGCCCACGGCAACGGCACCAGGTAGCAGGAAAACAGAATGCTCGCCCACATCAGCCCGATCGCGTAGACCTTGCCCTTGAGTGGTATGCCGTTGCCATCGAGGTAATCGCGGATCCATGGCCCCAGCCGGGGATGCTCGATCAGCCATTGATAGAAACGCGGAGAGCTACGCGCGAAGCAGGCCGCGGCGAGCAGAAGGAAAGGGGTAGTGGGCAGGACGGGCAGGAAAATCCCGATCACCCCCAATGCTACGCTGAGCCAGCCGATGGCCAGCAGGAAATAGCGCAACATCAGGGGGCGGTTGCCTATGGGGTTGTCCATAGGCTGGATCTTAGTGGTGACGTGGCTTGAGGATCGCCGGTTTTTCGTCGGGCGCCTGGCACAGCAGGTACAGCGCGGTCAGGGCTTCCGGGATCTGCACGATCATGTCGTCCATCAGGTTGGCGTCCTTGGCGATGTCTTCGAATTCCGGCTGTTCGTCGAACAGGCCCGAACCGACCATGATCGGCAGGAGCATTTCGCTGACTTCTTCTTCGGCGGTTTCGAACCAGGCGGCTTCACGCAGGAACACGCCTTCCATGAAACCGATGCACCAGCCGCGCAGTTCGGAATCGTCCGGCTCGTCGCCCAGATCCAGATCGCATGGCAGCTCGAACTCTTCATCCGAGGCCAGTTGACGGGCGATGTGGGCCTTGAGGCCGATCAGGGTGGCTTCGATCTCTTCGCGCTGGGCGTCGCTGCTGTAATGCGGCTCTTCGGCGAACAAGGCGTCGATCCACTCACGCTCCGGTACGTCTTCAGCGCAGATCGACAGCGCGGTCAGGTAGCCGTGAGCGGCCACGTAATCCAGCGCCTCGTCATGCAGCTCGTCGGCGTCGAGGAAAACTTGCAGGCGGGTCAGTTGCTCAGCGAAGGACATTACGGGGCTACCTTGGGGAATAAACAATGCGGGAATTCTAGGCCTTCTTGCGCGCTCAAGCCAGCCGCATGGCAGATTTGCCGCAATTGCCGGGCCACATGCCAAACCTGTGGCAGGTTTATCAGTGTCTTATCAGCGGCACCCTGTGCAGGGGAGGGCTCGGGTATACTGCCGCGTTTTGCGATCCCTGCCCGCATTGCGGTTGTCGTGCAATGCGCTCTTACGTTTTGTTTAAGCAGCTCCGGCTGTTCTGAACCAGCCTGCGCAGGGATGTATCGGTAGATTTTTGGAGTTTTTATGCTCGAACAGGCTCAACGCGTCCTCAAGGACATCTTCGGCTACGACAGTTTCCGTGGCCGTCAGGGTGCAATCATTGAGCGCGTGGCCAGTGGCGGTGATGCGCTGGTGCTGATGCCTACCGGTGGCGGCAAGTCCCTGTGCTTTCAGGTGCCGGCGTTGTTGCGCGATGGCCTGGCGGTGGTAGTGTCGCCGCTGATTGCGCTGATGGACGATCAGGTCGCCACCCTCGAAGAGCTCGGTGTGGCCGCCGCCGCGCTGAACTCCACCCTGAGCGCTGAACAGCAGCGTGACCTCGCAGCGCGGATCAAGCGCGGCGAAGTGAAGATGTTGTATCTGGCGCCCGAGCGTCTGGTACAGCCGCGCATGCTGTCGTTCCTGCAAGGCTTGAACATTGCGTTGTTCGCCATTGACGAAGCGCATTGCGTGTCGCAGTGGGGCCACGATTTCCGTCCGGAATACCTGCAACTGGGCCAGTTGGCCGAGATGTTCCCCGATGTACCGCGTATCGCCCTGACCGCCACCGCCGACAAGCGCACCCGCGAAGAAATCGTCACCCGCCTGCATCTGCAGAATGCCGAGCGCTTCCTGTCGAGCTTCGACCGCCCGAACATCTTTTACCGCATCGTGCCCAAGGAGCAGCCGCGCAAGCAGTTGCTGGCGTTCCTCGCCGAGCGGCGCAGTGACGCCGGCATCGTCTATTGCCTGTCGCGCAAGAAAGTCGAGGAAGTCGCGGCATTCCTCAGCGAGCAGGGCTTCCCGGCGTTGCCGTATCACGCTGGTCTGCCCAATGATCTGCGCGCCTTCAATCAGAAGCGCTTCCTCAACGAGGAAGGCTTGATCATGGTCGCCACCGTGGCGTTCGGCATGGGCATCGACAAGCCCAACGTGCGTTTCGTCGCCCATCTCGATCTGCCGAAATCCCTTGAGGCGTATTACCAGGAAACCGGGCGCGGCGGCCGTGACGGTCTGCCGGCGGATGCGTGGATGGCCTACGGTCTGCAAGATGTGGTGATGCTCAAGCAGATGCTGCAGAACTCCGAAGGCGACGAGCGGCACAAGCGTCTGGAACAGCACAAGCTTGATGCCATGCTGTCGCTGTGTGAAGAAACCCGTTGCCGTCGTCAGACCCTGCTGGCGTACTTCGATGAAGACATGCCTGAGCCATGCGGTCACTGCGACAACTGTGTCGACGGGGTGCAGACCTGGGACGCTACCGAACCTGCACGTCAGGCATTGTCGGCGATTTTCCGTACCGGTCAGCGTTATGGCGTCGGCCATCTGGTCGACGTGCTGCTGGGCAAGGACAACGAAAAAGTCCGCAGTTTCGGCCATCAGCATCTGTCGGTGTACGGCGTCGGCAAGGCGTTGAGCGAGAGCGAGTGGCGCTCGCTGTTCCGGCAATTGGTCGCGCGCGGTCTGGCGGATGTCGACCACGAAGGCTATGGCGGTCTGCGTCTGAATGACAGTTGCCGGCCATTGCTCAAGGGCGAGGTCACGCTGGAGCTGCGCCGCGATCTCAAACCGCAGGTTACGGCCAAAACCGCCAGCAAGAGCCCAGCCAGCCAACTGGTGCGCGGCGAAGAGCGCGAACAGTGGGAAGCCTTGCGCGCCCTGCGGCGCAAGTTGGCCGAAGAGCATGGCGTGCCGCCGTACGTCATCTTCCCCGATTCCACGTTGTTGGAAATGCTCCGCAGCCAGCCGACCTCGCTGGCGGAAATGGCCCGGGTCAGCGGTGTCGGCGCACGCAAGCTGGAGCGCTACGGCGATGCCTTCCTCGAAGTGCTCGGTGGCGAGGCCGAGGCGCCGAAAGCGGTGGCCGACGTGCGCCACGAACTGATCACCCTGGCCCGCGCCGGCATGACGCCGCTGCAGATCGCCGGGCAGTTGCAGTGCTCGGAAAAGAACGTCTACACCATGCTCGCCGAGGCGATCGGCAAACAGCAGTTGTCGCTGGAACAGGCGCTGGATTTGCCTGAGGAGTTGATGGGTGAGGTGCAGGACGCGTTCCTCGATGGCGAGGGTGAGTTGCCGTCGGTCGCCGAAGTGGCGGAGCTGTTTGCCGGGCGTGTGCCGGAGGGCGTGCTGTATTGCGTGCGGGCTGCATTGCAGTCTGAATTCGAGATGTAATTTGGCCGTCGCCCCTCACCCCAGCCCTCTCCCGGAGGGAGAGGGGGCCGACTGAGGTGTCTTGCGCCATACATCGACCTGAATGACCGGGTCGATTATGGATTCAGCGTTGAGCTGTCAGGTCGGCGTAATTCCCAAATATCCCCCGATCAGTCCCCTCTCCCTCTGGGAGAGGGCTAGGGTGAGGGGCTCTCAAGATGTAACGATTCAGTACAGACCGCCACTTGCCTATAACTGCAGCTCATGCTTAGCTGGCTAATAATTAGATTTTCTTTATTTTCAGTCTACCCGTGAGTGTTTTATGCCGTTAACCGATCAACACCGCTTTGGCATGCAACTGGCCCAGATGTCCCGTGGCTGGCGTGCCGAACTGGACCGCCGACTGGCCGGACTGGGACTGTCCCAGGCGCGCTGGCTGGTGCTGCTGCACCTGGCGCGTTTTGAAGAGGCGCCGACTCAACGTGAGCTGGCGCAGAGCGTTGGTGTCGAAGGTCCGACCCTCGCTCGCTTGCTCGACAGTCTGGAAAGCCAGGGCCTGGTGCAACGCCAGTCCGTGATGGAAGACCGCCGGGCGAAAAAAATCGTCCTCTGTGCACCGGCCCTGCCACTGATCGAACAGATCGAAACCATTGCCACACAACTGCGTCACGAATTGTTCGAAGGCGTCGACGAGGCGGATTTGAAGGTGTGCATGCGGGTTCACGGGCACATTCTGGGCAACCTGGAAAAATCTTGAGGCACATCCACGTGCCGTATCTTTGAGAGATCGCGCTGAGCCGACTATAAGAACTACTGGGCAATATCGTGTTCGTACCGGATGTGCGAACGCATAGAAGTCGGTTTTGCTTATTTAAGGGATGCTCATGCTCGCAAGTCGGCACGTGGTACTGCGCGGTGGCGCCAAATGGCTGCTGGCCGCTGGCGTATTCAGCTATTCGGCCTGGTCGATGGCTGTGGGGCTGGGTGATATTACCGTTCATTCAGGCCTCAATCAGCCGCTCAAGGCCGATATCGCGTTGGTCGATGTTGGCGGGCTGACGCCAAACGATCTGACGGTGCGCCTGGCTACGGCGGATGAATTCGCCGAGGCCAGGGTCGAGCGGGTGTTCTTCCTCAACGACCTCAAGTTCATCCCGATCCTGCATGGCAATCGCCAGATGATCCGGGTCACGTCAAGCAAACCAGTCAACGAACCTTTTCTGAATTTCCTTGTGCAGCTCAATCAGCCCAATGGCCGTTTGCTGCGTGAGTACACGGTGTTGATCGACCCTCCGGGTTCGCCGGGTATCGTGCCGGCCACTGATGAACCGGATCCGCGTGCACAATCTTCCGCGTTTCCCAGCGTCGAGCCTGTTGTCGCAGCGCCGCAGGCACCTCAGGCCAAACGCGATGCCGTGCCCGCGCCAACGCCTGCAAATCCGCCGGCCAACGATGCACTCGCCGAGCAACTGGCTGCCAGTGTCTTACTCAATCAGCAATTGCAAAAGAGCGTCGATGAGCTGAACGCCAAACTGCAGACGCAGGATGTGCAGATTGCCGCTGGCAAGAAGCAGATTACTGAGCTGCAAACGCAATTGACCGAACTCAGGAAAGCCCCGCCACCGACCGAAGTCGCTCCGGCACCTGCCCCGGTTGTGGTACCTGTCGAGTCCACAGATGACGGTTTGAACTGGCCATTGTTCGGGGGCCTGTTGCTGTTGCTGGGGGCCTTGGCCGGTCTGTTTGTGCACCGTCGACGGCAACAGTCGCAACAGGCTGATCGACCGCTGCCACAGTTGCCGCAGGGCGATGAACCTGACGTTGCTGAAGTCGAAAGCGCAGAGTCTGTCAGGGCTCACACCTCAACCCAACACCGTGAAGAACCGGCAGCGGGCGATGTGCTGGAGGCAGTAGGAATCTATCTGGCCTACGGCCGCTTGGGCGAAGCTGCTGGGTTATTGCGCGACGCTTTGCACAAGGAGCCGGAGCGCACCGATATCGGTTTGCAGTTGCTCGAAGTCCTGGGACGCCAGGGTGACAGCGCCGCGTATGAACAGCAGGAAAGTCAGTTGTGTGAACAAGGCGTGGATGCCCAGACGTTACAGGACGTTCGTGTTCGACATCCGAAACTGGCGGGTGCCGCACCGTTGGCCGCGGCGGTGCCCGTCATTGCGCTGGCGCCTGCTGTCACGGCCCAACCGGCGCCTGAAGATGATTTCGAGTTGAATCTGGGCGAGCTGTCGATGGATTCCAGTTGGGATCTGGAAGACAGCCGCACGGCCACTACTGAGCCAGCGGCAGACACCTCGGCGCTGGGCTCCAGCCTGAAAATACTGCCGCAGGATTTTGAACTGCCGGAAGCGGCCGGCGAGGACGCCGAACTTGAGTGGATCCCTGAGCCGCACGCCGAGCCGCTGGATGAAGATTTTCTCAATGAGTTTGCCGATGCCGAGCCGTCTCTGGTGTTGCAACCGTTGGACTTGCACGCAGCTGAGCCGCTAGACGATGAAAACTCTGGAAAACTCGAACAAGCGCAGACCTGCATTGATGACGGTGACATCGACAGTGCGATTGCGCTGCTTAACGAGTTACTCAAGGAAGGTGATGAGCCGTTGAAGCAAACGGCGCGAACGTTGTTGGCGGGGATTCGCTAATACCCGATTGATTTGCGGTGGCGCTGATATCGTTTTCGCGAGCAGGCTCGCTCCCACAATTGGAATGCGTTCCCGTGTGGGAGCGAGCCTGCTCGCGAAGACGGATTGTCAGGCGACCTGATCAGAAGGTCTGGCCAAGGTTCAGATAAACCGCCTGCTCATTCGCATCATTCAACCCGTAACTGAAATTCAACGGCCCCAGCGGCGTGTCAAAACCAATGAACACGCTGGCGGCGTTGATGTAGCCACTGTCGAACTCATTGTCGTTGTTCCACGCCCGCCCACGCTCCAGCGAGGCGCCGGCATACAGCGGAAAGTCCAGCGGCAGATACGAGCGCGGCGTCAGCCGGCGGTAGTACACCGCGCGCATCAGGCTGACGTTCTGCCCGGAAATCGCGTCTTCACGGAACCCCGACAATTGCCGCGCGCCGCCGAGCAGGAAGCTCGACGTCACCACATTGGCATCGTCCAGCGTACGCCCGTAGCGCCCGCCGAGAATCAGCGTGTCCGGGCCACGGCTCATGGCTTTGTCGAGTTTGAATTCCCATTGTCGATAACGCGTATCCGAACCCAGCCCCGGTTCGAACTGCATCAGCGTCAGGCTGACGTCCTTCCCGTCGTGAGGGAAGTAGACGTTATCCAGTGAGTCGTACGAATATTTCAGCGCATAGAAGCCTTCGTTGAAGTTTTCACTCGGCAGATCCTGATCACCAATGCGCACATCGGCCTTGCCCCAGGCCTCGCCGACACCGAACCGCACTTCGCCGTTGTTGCCGATCTGGCGACCGAAGTTAAGGCCGAAACCGTAGCGCTCGACGCGGTACTGTGCGATCGGATCGTTGTCGAGCACCGCTTCAACGTTCTGAGCCTCGAACGAGGCGTACGGTGCGACGAAATAGCGCGAGCCGACGTCCAGCGGTTGATAGAACTCGGTATACAGCTCTTGTTTATCGCCAATCTGCGCGCGTGTCAGCCATTCCGCGCCGAGGCGGTTGATGCCGTTGATGCGGTAACTGGCACCGAGGTTGAAGGCGCTATCGCCGCGCATGTCGTCGGACAGATTGAGACCGACCCGCAGGTAATCGGTACCGCTGCGCTTGCCCCGGGCACTGATCACCAGTGTGTGGTCCTGGCCCTTGTGCACCACGCGGTACTGCACTTGTTCGAAGTAGTCGAGGCCATACAAGGTGCCCATGTCCGAGTGCAATCGCCCCAGGTCCAGCGGCTCGCCAATGTGCTGGCGAATGTAGTAGCGGATCACGTCGTCGTCGACTTTTGAGTCGTTCTCGACGCGGATCGCGGTGATGATCGGCGTGCGCTGCCCCGGGGAACGGGCGGCAGCGAGTTCGGCGTCTTGGGATTCCTCGGGTTTGAGCACGGCGAGGCGCGCATCGAGGATGCGGGTCGCGCGGTAACCTGCGTCGATCATGTCCTGGGCTTTACCGAAATCGGTGACACCGTATGCGGCCAGCGCAGGCTGGATCAGCACATCGGAGGATTTCAGCGCGGCCAGTTGTTCTTCGGAATTACTGCGGGTCATCAGGGTGATCGACTGGTTCAGCACATCGACCACGGTGGTCAGTTGCTTGCGGTTGCGCAGCGGTGTGCCGATGTCGACGACGATGGCCACGTCAACGCCCATTTCCCGCGCGACATCCAGCGGGATATTGTCGGTCATACCGCCGTCCACCAACAGCCGGCCGTCGAGCTCGACCGGGGCGAACACCGCCGGGATCGACATGCTGGCGCGGATCACCTGAGGCAAGTGGCCTTTGCGGAACACCACTTTTTCGCCATTGGCAATGTCGGTGGCCACAGCGCGGAACGGGATCGGCAGTTTGTCGAAATCCCGGGTATCGCTGGTGTGGGCCAGCAGGCTTTCCAGCAGCAGCGCGAGGTTCTGGCCCTGAATCACACCCAGAGGCAGGCCGAGACTGCCGTCGTCGCGAAAGCTGAGTTTCTGTTTCACCAGAAAGTCGCGGTCATCCTGTTTGCGTCGAAACGGCACGTCCTCGCGCGGCGGGGCGTCGGACAATGCGGCTTGCCAGTCGATGTTCAGCGCGAGTTTTTCCAGCTCATCGATCTTGTAGCCCGAGGCGTACAGGCCGCCGACCACCGCGCCCATGCTGGTGCCGGCAATCGCATCGATTTTGATGCCTTGTTCTTCGAGGGCTTTGAGCACGCCGATGTGCGCCAGACCACGCGCAGCACCGCCGGACAGCACCAGGCCGACTTTCGGTCGCGGCGCGTCACTGGCGTGAACAAACAGTGGAAGCAAACCAAGCAGCAGGCAGAACAGCAAACGGCGCATTGTGAGTCTCGGGGCAAGCGATAAAGCCGGCTATTATAGCGGCGCCCTCTGTCTCAGGAGTTTCAGCGAACATGACTGTCGCAAAAGCAGAAGTTGTCATCACTTATTGCACCCAATGCCAGTGGCTGCTGCGCGCGGCGTGGCTGGCGCAGGAACTGCTCAGCACCTTTGGCGATGACCTCGGCAAAGTGTCTCTGGTGCCCGGCACCGGCGGGGTATTTCACATCAGCTGCGACGGCGTGCAGATCTGGGAACGCAAGGCTGATGGCGGTTTTCCCGAGGCCAAGGTGTTGAAGCAGCGGGTTCGCGATCAGATCGATCCTGACCGCGACCTCGGTCACAACGACCGCACTCAGTGAGACGCAGCCTCGGCGGCGACGGCTTTCTTGTCGGCGTGGCCGGACATCCGCGCTGACACGACGATGGCAACAATGATCAACGCACCGCCGAGCAACATCTTCGACGTCGGGTTTTCATTGAACAACAGCCAGGCGACGGTGATGCCGTAGACCGGCTCCAGCGCAAACACTACCGCCGCCGTGCGCGCCTTGATCACCGCCAGGCTGGCGACGAACAGGCTGTGCGCGACGCCGGTACAGAACACCCCGAGCAGGGCGATCCACAGCCAGTCGAGTGCGCGTACTTCGCTGAGTAGCGGTGCTGCAACCGGCAGCAGACACAGCGCCACCACGACGTTTTGACACAACGCCGCCTGCACTGCCGGGATGCGCCCGGAGCTGGCGCGGTTGGTCAGCGACAATAGCGAAAACAGCAGCCCCGAAAGCACTGACCAGAGCAAGCCGATGGTCGCACCGCTGCCGAGATCGAAGGCCGGGGTCACCAGAATCAGGCCGATGCTGACCAACACCACCAGCAGTATTTCATTGGCGCGGATGCGTTCACGGAAGATCAGCCCTTCGAGAATCACCGTGAAGGCCGGGAAACTGGCAAAACCCAACGTCGCGATGGCGACACCGGCGATCTTCACAGACAGAAAGAAACTCACCCAGTGCCCGGCCAGCAACACGCCGCTGAGGGCGAGGCGGCGCCAGTCCACGGCCTGAAGTTTCTGCCAGCCTTGCTGGCTGGCGAAACGGGCGAAAAATGCCAGGGCGAGTACGGCGAAAGCCGCGCGTCCAAAGACGATCACAGCGGGGGACGCAGCAGCGAGTTTGCCGAACACACCGGTGAGGCCGAACATCAAAGCACCGATATGCAGAGCGCCGAGGGCGGTACGCGGAGTCATTGCAATCCTTAATCCAGACACGGTTTCTTGTGATTGATACGCTCTGCGTGGGAATGCCTCTAGGGACGCTCTGCGTCCAGTGACGCGGAGCGTCACGGGCTACATTCCCACGCAGAGCGCGGGAACGATCAATAAGTCCATTGAACCCTGTATCGGCCTACAAGTCTGTCGGCAGACTATCGTCGTTTGTCGCAGGAGTCGCGCCGAAGCTGGCCGGGTGACGAACCGAACTCGCGTAAGACGGCGGCCGAGAAAGCGCTCTGCGAGCTGTAGCCGACGCGACTGGCAACTTCGCCGATCGGCAGTGCTGTGTCGCGGAGCATTTGCACGGCCAGATGCAGGCGTCGGCTGCGGATGTAATCCATCGGCGTCTGCCCGCATTCGGCCATGAACCGCGCATGCAGACGCGCGCTGGACAATCCTGCCACCCGTGCCAGATCGGCGACTTGCAGCGGATACGCGGCGTATTGCTCGATGTGCGCATCCAGTGCGGCATAGGGCAGGCGGCGAATGGCGTGTTCCGCAGGTTGCGCGTGATTCAGACTGGCCAGCAGCAACACCGCGCCTTGCTGGGCAATCAATGGATCGCTGACCGGACTGTTTGCCAGCCAGCTGACCAACTGACTTTGCCCCGAATCCAGCGACAAGCGCGCCGGTTGATCGAGCAGACGATGGCTGGCGTCGGCATGTTCGCCCAGTGAATCCGTCAGCCATTGGCCGTTCGGGATATCCAGTACCAGACAGCGGCTACCATTGGGACTGCCGCAGGCATGATGAGCGCCGGAAGGGATAACTACAAAACTCTGCTGACGCACCTGACTGCCACTGCCCTCGACCTCGAAATCCAGCGCACCGGACAGCCCGAACACCAATTGCGCGTGGTCGTGGCTGTGGGCGATCAAATCGTGGGTGTACTGGCGCAGGGTGAGGATCGGTCGCATGGCAGGTCGTCTCCGAAGTGGTCGTCAGTCTACACCGGCGCACACCGGATGCGTTGTCACAGGACTGACTCACGCTTGTCATGGTCGATTAACCGGGCGCGCGCACAGTGGCGAAAACATCGCAGAGGGTTGCCCATGACCAGCGCCGAGCTCGCCCGACCCAGTCGTAAACAACGGGTGCGAACCCTGTGGATCTCCGACGTGCACCTGGGCACGCGGGATTGCCAGGCCGAGCACTTGTCGCAATTTCTCAAGGGCTACCATGCCGACAAGATTTACCTGGTTGGCGACATCATTGACGGTTGGAAGCTACGCGGCGGCATGTACTGGCCGCAGGCGCATACCAACGTGATCCGCCGCTTGCTGACCATGAGCAAGCGCGGCACCGAGGTGATTTACGTCACCGGCAACCACGACGAATTCCTGCGTCGTTATTCGAAGCTGATTCTGGGCAATATCCAGTTGGTCGACGAAGCGGTGCATGTCACGGCGGATGGCCGGCATCTGCTGGTGATTCATGGCGATCAGTTCGACGTAATCACCCGTTATCACCGCTGGCTGGCCTTCCTTGGCGACTCCGCCTACGAATTCACTTTGACCCTCAATCGCTGGCTCAACCACTGGCGTGCCCGCTATGGCTACGGCTATTGGTCGCTGTCGGCGTACCTGAAACACAAGGTGAAGACCGCGGTGAGTTTCATCAGCGACTTTGAAGAAGCCATCGCCCATGAATGCGTGAAGCGCGAGTTGCATGGCGTGGTGTGCGGGCACATTCACCATGCCGAGATCCGCAAGGTCGGCGAGGTGGATTACCTCAATTGCGGCGATTGGGTGGAGTCGTGCACGGCGCTGATCGAACACTGGGATGGCACGATCGAGTTGTATCGGCTGGCGGATGCGCAGGCGCGGGAGGCGGAGCTGAAAGCGGCCAAAGTCGCCGAACTCGCCTAATGCTCTGGTGATTGAGAGGGCCTCATCGCGAGCAGGCTCACTCCTACAGGGGTACGCATTTCAACTGTAGGAGTGAGCCTGCTCGCGATGAACCGCGCAGCGGTTCCCGAGGATGATTACGCTGGCGAGTGTTGCTCCATCGCGGCCTTGTAAATCGAGTTCTTCGGCTGCGCAAACAACCGCTCCATCATCGGCTCGAAAAAACTCAACGGCAGCGTGTCATAGTCAGGATCAAACGCCGCCGCATCGTATTTGGCGCAAAATTCGGCCGTTGCCTGAAACTGCGGATGACCGGCGAACTGTTCACGCAGATGCCGATCCATGCCCAGGTGATGAAAGAAGTAATACCCCTGAAACACCCCGTGCTTCTCGACCATCCACACATTCTCGGCGCTGACGAACGGCTTGAGTATCGCAGCGGCAATGTCCGGATGGTTGTACGAACCCAGGGTGTCGCCGATGTCATGCAGCAAGGCACAAACCACATATTCCTCGTCGCGCCCGTCACGAAAGGCACGGGTGGCGGTTTGCAGCGAGTGGGTCAGGCGATCCACCTGGAAGCCACCGAAATCGCCTTCCAGCAGTTTCAGGTGGGTCATGATCCGTGCGGGCAACTGTTTGGCATAGGCGCTGAAGTCGGCGGCGATGATCGCCCAATCTTCTTGGGTACCTTCCTTCATATGGGTGAAGCGGGCATTGGCATTCATTGGCTGACCCTCATTCAGAACGCCACGCGACCCAGAATCATGTCGCGGTACATGACGAAGTCGCCAAGCAGGCTGTACAGCGGATGCTGGAAAGTCGCCGGCCGGTTCTTTTCAAAGAAAAAGTGCCCGACCCAGGCGAAGCTGTAACCGGCCAGCGGCAAGGCCAATAACAGCAGCCAGGCGCCCTTGGCGATGGTCAGCGCGAGAATAAAAATCACCAGTGTCGTGCCGATGAAATGCAGGCGCCGGCAGGTGCTGTTGCTGTGTTCGCTGAGGTAATACGGATAAAACTCAGCGAAGCTGTTGAAATGTTTGATGTTTTCCACGACCGCGTTCTCTGTGGTTATTGTTCTGGCGACGAGTTGTGCTGCGGGGAGCTTATTTGAGTCTAGAGTGATCATTGGCGTGGGCCAGTGACAATCGGCGCCACTTTAGTATCCTTCGCAAATCGGGCCGTAACATGCGGCCCATCATGTAAAAGAATAACGCCATGAGCGAACGAACGACTTCTGCAAGCTGGGCGATGGGGATTGTCAAAGCATTGGAGATGGACGGCCTGGATTGCCGGGTTCTGTTCAAACAACTGGGGCTCGATTACACGGCTCTGGATGATCCGGATGCGCGCTTCCCGCAAGATTCCATGACCCGTCTCTGGCAACGGGCGGTCGAGTTATCCGGCAACCCGGCGATCGGCCTGAACATGGGCAAGGTGGTGCGCCCGGCGTCTTTTCATGTCGCCGGCTACGCGTTGATGTCGAGCAATACCCTCGCCGAAGGCTTTCAACGGCTGGTGCGCTATCAGCGCATCATCGCCGAGAGCGCCGATCTGAGTTTCCGATTGCTTGATGACGGTTATGCGCTGATTCTGACCGTGCACGGTGACCATCTGCCGCCGACCCGGCAAAGCGCCGAAGCCTCGCTGGCCTGTGCGCTGGGCCTGTGCGGCTGGTTGACCGGACGCACGTTGCACCCGGTCAAAGTGCTGGTGCAGGGCGCCGAACCCGAGGACCTGGAACCCTACAAACAAGCCTTCCACGCGCCGCTGATGTTCAACGCGCCGTATGACGCGCTGATCTTCGAACGCGCCGACATGGAAGCGCCGCTGCCGACAGCCAACGAAGCGATGGCGCTGTTGCACGACCGCTTTGCCGGGGAATATCTGGCGCGGTTTTCCGAAAGCCGCGTGACCCACAAAGCGCGACAGGTGCTGTGCCGTTTGCTGCCGCAAGGTGAGCCGAAGCGCGATACTGTGGCGCAGACCCTGCATTTATCGCAGCGCACTTTGCAGCGCCGCTTGCAGGAGGAGGGCACCAGTTTTCAGCAGTTGCTCGATGACACCCGCCGCGAACTGGCCGAGCAGTATCTGGCGCAACCGAGCATGACGCTGCTGGAAATCGCTTATCTGTTGGGATTTGCCGACCCGAGCAACTTCTTTCGCGCGTTCCGCCGCTGGTTCGACACCACGCCCGGCGATTACCGGACGCGGTTGTTGCAGGCGCCGAGCGCGGTCAGTGACGCCAAAAGGCCGGAATACACAGTACAAACACCGTAATGATCTCCAGTCGGCCGAGCAGCATGCCGAACGACAGGATCCACTTGGCCGCGTCCGGCAGAGTGGCGAAGTTGCCCGCCGGGCCGATGGTTTCGCCCAGGCCCGGGCCGACGCCGGACACGGTGCTGGCAGCGCCGGTCAACGCGGTCATCCAGTCAACGCCAAGCAGCGACAGGAGCAGGGCGATCACGCAGATGGTAATGGCGAAGAAGAACGAAAAGGTCAGAATCGAACGGACGATCTCTTCGTCGAGACGGTGGCCGTTGTACTTCTGCTTGATCACCGCGCGCGGGTGAATCAGTTGATTAAGGTTGGCCTTGAGCAAGATGTAGGCGACCTGGAAACGGAAGATCTTGATCCCGCCCGCCGTCGACCCGGAACAGCCTCCGACAAAACCCAGATAGAAAAACAGCATCAGCGAGAAGTTACCCCACAGGCTGTAGTCGCCGAGGGCGAAACCGGTGGTGGTGACCACCGACGTCACGTTCAGCGCTACGTGGCGTAGCGCCTCCAGCCAATGCAAATTGGTCGTCCACCAGTACCAGGTGCCGAGCACCAGCCAGGTCACCAGCAGCATACCGAGCAAACCCTGCACCTGCTGATCCTTGATCAACGCCTTGCGGTTGCCGCGCAACGTCGCCACGTACAGGGTGAACGGCAGGCTGCCGAGAATCATGATGACGACTGCGACCCAGTGCACCGCCGGTTGCGTCCACTTGGCCAGGGATTGATCGGAGGTCGAGAACCCGCCAGTGGAGATCGCCGACATCGCGTGGTTGATCGCGTCGAACGGACTCATCCCGGCCCACCAGAACGCCAGGCTGCCAAAGATGGTGATGCCGACATACGCTGCCACAATCAGGCGCGCCACCATGTGCGAGCGCGGCATGACCTTCTCCGAGCGGTCCGAGGATTCGGTCTGGAACAGGCGCATGCCACCGATACGCAGCAGCGGCAGAATCGCCACCGCCATGCCGATAAAGCCGATGCCGCCGAGCCAGTGCAGCAGCGAGCGCCACATCAGAATGCCCGGTGACATGGTGTCGAGCCCGCTGAGTACGGTCGAGCCGGTCGCGGTGATGCCGGACATGCTTTCGAAAAACGAGTCGGTGTAGCTGATGTGCTGGGTCAGCAGAAACGGCAGCGCAGCAAAAATGCACACCACCAGCCAACTGCTGACCGTCAGCAGGTACATGTCGCGCGGGCGCAGGTGAATGTGTTCCGGTCGGCCGGGAATCACCAGCGCGAGGCCGGCGACGAAGGTGATCATGCTCGCCCAGAGGAACGACGGCAGATCACCGGTGCGCTCGAAAATCACCAGGGTGGCCATAGGCACGACCATGGCCACAGCCAGGGTGATCAGGAAGATGCCGATGATGAAACCAATGATCCGTAAGGTCGGCAACGCCATGAAGTCCGCTCGGGCTGATGTGGGAAAGGCGCCATTCTACCCGTGGGGCAGGGCATGTAAACCGGCATCCTGTTGGCAGATACAGCTAGAATAGCCGCACATATTTTTCAGGAGGTGGCCGATGCAGGCTCTCGACGCGTTGCTCAACCGTGTTTCCGTTCCACGACTGGTCGAACCGGCCCCCACTGCCGAGCAGCGCGAAGCCCTGTTTGGCGCCGCGTTGCGCGCGCCGGATCACGGGCATTTGCAGCCGTATCGCTTCCTGACGGTCGAAGGCGCGGCACGCGAGCAAATGGGCGAGTTGCTGGCGCAAGCTGCGCAAATGCAGGAAGGCGAAGTCACCGAAGCGATGATCGACAAGGCCCGTAACGGGCCGCTGCGAGCGCCGTTGGTGGTTGTGGTGATCGCCAAGTTGCAGGAACACGTCAAGTACCCGAAGGCCGAGCAGTTGCTGGCGGCCGGATGTGCGGCGCACGGGATTTTGCTGGCGGCGTATGCGCAGGGGATTGGTGCGGTGTGGCGTACGGGTGATCTGGCTTATTCGCAGCACGTGGCCAAAGGTTTGGGCTTGGTTGAAGGTGAAGAAGTGATCGCGTTCTTGTACCTCGGCACGCCGCAGAAAGAACCGCGTGTGGCGGAGAAGGTTGATCTGGCTGAGTTTGTCAGCGCCTGGCCCGCCAACGCCTGAAGATCAAAAGCCCCTCACCCTAGCCCTCTCCCAGAGGGAGAGGGGACTGATTGGGGGATGCTGTAGAGGTACGCCGACCTGAAAGTGCTCGGCTGAATCCAGAGTCGATAACGGTTCCGATGCATTTCGAGTTCGGAGTCGATAACGGTTCCGATGCATTTCGAGTTCGGAGTCGATAACGGTTCCGATGCATTTCGAGTTCGGAGTCGATAACGGTTCCGATGCATTTCGAACCCAGAGTCGGCGACGATTCACGTGCCTTCCTGGCCCATAATCGACTCGGTGTTTCAGGTCGATGTCTGACGCAAGACACCTCGGTCGGCCCCCTCTCCCTCCGGGAGAGGGCTGGGGTGAGGGTAGCTTTTAGGCTCTTAAAGTTGCACCACCGCTCCGGGCACCAACGGCAATTCCAGACTGGCAATAAACCCACCCTGCGGATGATTGGCCAGCGTCAAACTCCCACCATGCCGCTCCGCCGCCCTTCGCGCAATCGCCAGGCCCAAACCGTGTCCCGCCGCCGTCTGTCCCGGCGCCCGGTAAAACGGCTCGCCCAACTGGCTCAAATGTTCAGCCTGCACCCCCGGCCCATGGTCGCGCACGCTCACGATGATTTTTTCACCCTGACGTGAAGCCTGCATTTCAATCGGCTGACCTTCCGGGTTGAAGCGCTGGGCGTTGCGCAGCAGGTTATCGACGGCGCGCTCGATCATGGTCGGCCAGCCTTTCAGATTCAGCTGCGGTTCGGCATCCAGACGCACGATCTGCTCGGGCGATCCCAGTTTTGCGTCCTTCTGCAAGAGGCCGAGCAACGCATTCAGATCCACCTCTTCAGCACTGGCGTTGTCGGCATCGACCCGCGCCAATACCAGAATTTCACTGATCAACGCTTCCAGCCGATCACACTCGCGCGTCAGGCGTGGCCAGAGTTTCTCGCGTTCTTCAGGGTTGGCGCGTTCGGCCAGGGCCAGGGCGATACGCAGCCGCGCCAACGGTGAGCGCAATTCGTGGGAAACGTCGCGCAACAGCTGTCGCTGGCTGCCAATCAGGCTTTGCAGGCGCGCGCCCATGCGGTTGAAATCGTTGGCCAGCACGCCAAATTCGTCGCGGCGGTTGGCCAGTTTCGCCAGGCTGTTCTGCTGATAAGTGGTCTGCCCGAGATCATGCACCGCGCCGCGCAAACGGCTGAGCGGGCGGGTGATGGAGAAGGTCACCAGCAGACTGAACAGGGTCAGCACCACCAGCGCAATCCCCAGCGCACTCAATGGCCAAAGCAGGCTTTCGCGGTGCCAAGAGTCGAGTTCCGGATGCGGGATGCGGTAGATGAACAGGTAGGTGTCACCGGTTTTTTCGCTGGTGAATTCATCGGTCAGACGTCGCCATGGCAGACGCCGGTCATCATTGTTCTGGCGGGCTTCGAACGCGGCTGCGCGGCGCGGGAAGGTGCCGCGAACCACCGGGTCGCCGGATTCGTTCAGTACCTGAACATCGATGTGATATTGGCGTTTGCGCTGTTCGAGGATGTCCTGGGCAGCTTCCTCGCCCTGGGCTTCGTAGGTTTGCGTCCATTCGCCGGCGAGGGTGTTGAGGCCCGGATGGCGACTGAGGATCCATGCGTCCTGGTTGAGCATGTGCCCGAGCAGAATGGACAGCCCGGCCACCAGAGCGATGGCCAGCCAGAAGCTCGCGAGAATACGCCAGAACAATGAACGCACAGAAAATCCTCAGAACAAACGCAAATCCCTGTAGGAGTGAGCCTGCTCGCGATAGCGGTGAGTCAGACAAGTATTCGGCTTTCTGGTCAGCCGGCGAGAGTTTTTCCAGATACTTGTCGACCACTTGCTTACGCTCGTGCATCTGCTCGCCCATGATCTTGCGGATCTGTTCGCGCTGTTCGCGGGACAGGTCGAGTTGGCTGTACGGGCCTTTGCCGTGCATGCCGTGCATCTGACCGCCGTGGCGTGGGCCGTCGAGCGGGCCACCCATCGGGCCACCGTCTTGCGGCATGGCCATGGCGACGGTTGGCAGAGCGGCAGCGAACATCAGAGCGATAAGAGTCTTGCGCATGGTGTATCTCCTTGTCTCGTTCCCGGTACGTTCCGGATGAGTTCAGATTACGGAGATCAAGGTCAGCGGCGGTCAGCACTGCGTAAAGCTTCGGTAAAGACACTCGAGCGCTGACCTGACAAACACACCCTGTAGGAGTGAGCCTGCTCGCGATAACGGTGTATCGGGCAAGAACATGTCGACTGACACACTGCTATCGCGAGCAGGCTCACTCCTACAAGGGGGAGCCTCAGAGGCTGTAGTAGTAACCGCGGCTGCGCAGCGCGACGATGCGTGGGCGACCGTCGGGATGCGGGCCGATTTTCTTGCGCAGGTTGCTGACGTGCATGTCGAGGCTGCGGTCGTACAGGGTCAGCTTGCGGCCGAGGGCGATCTGCGCCAGTTCCTGTTTGTCCAGCGGCTCGCCGGGTTGCTTGAGCAGGGCTTCGAGCAGACGGCTTTCGGAAACGGTGAGGGTCAGTTCTTTCTCGTCGATGCTGACCACGCCGCGCACCGGACTGAAACTCAGATCGCCCAGCTCAAGCTGCGTCGAGACTGCCGCCGGATGGCTGCGGCGCAGTACGGCGCGCAGGCGGGCGGTCAGTTCTCGTGGGTCGCAGGGTTTGGCCAGATAATCGTCGGCGCCCAGTTCCAGACCGAGGATGCGATCCAGCGGCTCACCCCGGGCCGAAAGCATCAGCACCGGCAGATCGGCGTGGTCGTTGCGCAGTTGTTTGAGCAGTTCCAGACCGCTGCCATCGGGCAGCATCACATCCAGCACCACCGCCGCCGGGGCCGTTTCGGCCAACGCCTTGCGTGCACTCTGGCCATCGTGGCAGGCGCGCACATGGAAGCCTTCCTGGCTCAGCCAGCTACTCAGGAGTTCGCACAACTCCTGGTCATCATCAATCAGTAACAGCTCGCTCATGACTCACTCAATTTAGCCATTGCCGACGTTTTCGGCTTGCTCCACTGGCAAAGATACCGCAGAGCAGCGCCAATAGCGCTACTCCGGCGCCCGTGACGAACCATTGCTGCTGATCAGTCAGCAGACGCGGCAGCGGGCTGGCCTGGGCTTCCTTGAGTTGCAGCTTGAGACGCTGGTTCTCCTGGCGCAACCGGGCGAGCTGGGCGCTTTCACGGGTATTGTCGGCATTTTGCAGTTGTTTGCTCAGTTCTTCCCGTTGCTGCTCGCTGGCCTTGAGGCGCTGCTGCAACTCGGTGATCTGGCTGCCGGCGCTTAACGACAATGGCGTGGAATTGCCGCCTTCGGTGGTTTCCTCACCATGGGCGGGTGCCATGATCGACAACGTGACCAACATCAGACACAACGGACCCTTGCGCATCGCGACACCTGTTTCCAAATGGATATTGGGCAGGTTGTCGGCAGGCAAACGAGAATAATGAGCGATTGAGAGCAGCAAGAACCAGGAAGGTTCATTGCATGAGGCAGTGTCGCGAGTGATGAGGGGTAAATCCCCTCATCACCGGACGTTTAAGGCAGGACTTGCTTGAACGGCTTGACGACCACGTTGGCGTAGACACCCGCGGCGATGTACGGATCAGCATCGGCCCATGCCTGCGCAGCGCTCAGGGAGTCGAATTCGGCGACGATCAGGCTGCCGGTGAAACCCGCTGCGCCCGGATCATTGCTGTCGACGGCCGGGTGCGGGCCGGCCAATACGATGCGGCCTTCGCCCTTGAGCGCTTGCAGGCGTTCCAGATGCGCAGGGCGCGCGGCCAGGCGTGCTTCCAGCGAATTGGCGACGTCGGTGGCAATGATGGCGTAGAGCATGTCAGTCCTCGGTTTTTGGTGTTGTTGGGGTATCGGCATCGTGCAGATGACGCGACAGGTAAATGCCCTGTGCGACCAGGAATACCAAGGTCATGCCCAGGCTGCCGAACACCTTGAAGTCCACCCAGTAGCTCTGGAAGGTGAAGGCGACGAACAGGTTGGCAGCGCCGCAGAACAGGAAAAAGCCGATCCAGGCGATGTTCAGGCGGGTCCAGACCGGATCCGGAAGGCTCAGTGCGTGGCCCATGATGCGTTTGATCAGCAGGCGGTCACCGATGAAGTGGCTGCCGATGAAGGCGACGGCGAACAGCCAGTTGACCACCGGGGCTTTCCACTTGAGGAAGGTCTCGCTGTGGAAGGCCAGCGTCAGGCTGCCGAAAACCAGGCAGGCAATCAGGGTCAGCCATTGGCTCTTTTCCAGCTTGCGCTGTTTGATGAACAACGCGCCGTACACCACCAGGGAACTGATGATCAGCATCGCCGTGGCGCTGTAAATACCGCCTACAGTCACTTCATGGCCAGCGATGTCGACGACCCGTGGATCAAGTTTGTAAACGATGAAGAACAGCAGAAGCGGGATGAAATCGATGAATTGTTTCACAGTGAGAGCCAGAAGCTGGATGTGGCGGCATAATAACAAACATATGGGCGCGCGATAGCGCCAGCTGATTTGAGGTTACAACTCCCCGTGAATGTTGATTTGCATTGCCATAGCACGGCCTCCGATGGCGCCCTCGCGCCTGCGGTTCTGGTTGCGCGTGCGTTCGAGAACGGCGTGCGAGTCCTGGCGTTGACTGACCACGACACCCTCGAAGGCCTCGCCGAAGCGCGCACGGCTGCCAACGAATTGGGCATGCAACTGGTCAACGGCGTCGAATTGTCCTGCACCTGGGGCGGCGCGACGATTCATGTGTTGGGCTACGGTTTCGACGTCAAAGCCACACCGTTGGTCGAAGCGATTGCCAGATTGCACGATGGGCGCTGGCTGCGGTCGGAAGAAATAAGCCGCAAACTCGCTCTCAAGGGTATGCCCGGTGCCCTCGAAGGTGCCCGGCAGGTCCAGCAGGAACTGGGTGACAGTGGCAACGCCCCGGCCCGTCCGCATTTCGCCGACTGGATGGTGCGTGAAGGTTTTGTAAAGGATCGCGCCGAGGCATTCCGCAAATGGCTCGGCGCCGGCAAGCTGGGTGATGTCAAGTTGCACTGGCCGACGCTGGAAGACACCGTTGGCACACTGCGTGCCGCCGGGGCCTGGGTCAGCCTCGCGCATCCGTGGCACTACGATTTCACCCGCAGCAAGCGCCGGAAGCTGATTGCCGACTATATTCAAGCAGGCGGGCATGCGATCGAGGTGGTCAATGGCCATCAGCCTGCGGAACAGGTCGGCAGCCTGGCAATCCTTGCCCGTGAGTTCGGTCTGCTGGTCAGCGCCGGCAGTGACTTCCATGGCCCTGGCGGCTGGTCAGAGATCGGCCAGTACCGGCCGGTTCCCGAGGACCTTCCACCCCTGTGGTGTCGGTTCAAACATGACACAGATATTGCCGCCGTCTGAACAGGTAGAAAATGTGAGTCAATTTTTCCAGATACATCCGGAAAACCCACAAGCGCGCCTGATAAAACAGGCGGTCGAAATCATCCGCAAAGGCGGGGTGGTGGTTTATCCAACGGATTCTTCCTACGCCATCGGCTGCCAGATCGGCGACAAGACCGCCATCGAGCGCGTGCGCCGTTTGCGTCAACTCGATGAAAAGCACAACTTCGCGCTGATCTGCAGCGACCTGTCGCAACTGGGCAACTACGCGAAGATCGACACCGGCACCTTCCGCATTCTCAAGGCGCATCTGCCGGGGCCTTACACCTTTATTCTCAACGCCACCCGCGAAGTGCCGCGTCTGTTGCTGCATCCGAAGAAGCGCACCATCGGTCTGCGTGTGCCCAGCCATCCGATCGCGCTGGCGCTGCTGGCCGAACTCGGCGAGCCGCTGATGAGCGTGACCCTGATCATGCCCGGCGACGAAGACCCGCTCAGCGATCCTTACGAAATGCGCCAACTGCTTGAACACCAAGTGGACTTGATCATCGACGGCGGTTTCGGCGGCATCAAAGCCTCCACCGTGATCGACCTGACCGGCGACGACCCTGAAGTGATCCGCGTTGGTTGCGGCGACCCCGCGCCGTTCATGGTCGAGGCCTGAATGTCCGCAGTGGAAACCGTTGTCGATCCCCAGGCTGGCGCTCAGCAAGAACTGCCGTTTGCCATGGTCTATGGCCAGGCAGTCATGGAGATGCCGCTGGACCTGTACATCCCGCCGGATGCGCTGGAAGTCTTCCTTGAAGCCTTCGAAGGCCCGCTCGACCTGCTGCTGTACCTGATCCGCAAACAGAACATCAACATCCTCGATATCCCGGTGGCGGAAATCACCCGCCAGTACATGGGTTATGTCGAGTTGATGCAGTCGGTGCGTCTGGAGCTGGCCGCCGAGTATCTGGTGATGGCCGCGATGCTCGCCGAGATCAAGTCGCGCATGCTTCTGCCGCGCGCTGAAACCGTCGAAGACGAAGAAGACGACCCGCGTGCCGAACTGATCCGCCGCTTGCAGGAATACGAGCGTTTCAAGGCGGCCGCCGAAGGCATCGACGGCTTGAGCCGCGTTGGCCGCGATGTGATCGTGCCCAAGCTCGACGCCCCGGAAGCCCGTGCACGCAAGCTGTTGCCGGACGTTGCGCTGGAAGAGATTTTGATGTGCATGGCCGAAGTGCTGCGCCGTGGCGATATGTTTGAAAGCCACCAGGTCAGCCGCGAAGCACTGTCCACCCGCGAGCGCATGAGCGATGTGCTGGAACGGCTCAAGGGCGGCGGTTTTGTGCCGTTCGTCGAGCTGTTCACCGCCGAAGAAGGGCGGCTGGGTGTGGTGGTGACCTTTATGGCGATCCTTGAACTGGTCAAGGAATCCTTGGTCGAGCTGGTGCAGAATGAGCCGTTCGCCGCGATCCACGTGCGAGCCCGAGCCGAATAACGAGTCGAAACATGAATCTGACTGAACCCCGCGAGCTGGCCCCCCTGCTTGAAGCCTTTCTGTTGGCCTCGGGAAAGCCGCAATCCCTTGAGCGCCTGTTTGAACTGTTTGAAGAAGGCGAACGGCCCGAGCCTGCGGTCTTCAAGAAAGCCCTGACCCTGCTGGGCAAGTCCTGCGAGGGCCGTGCTTTCGAGCTCAAGGAAGTCTCATCGGGCTATCGCTTGCAGATCCGCGAAAAGTTTTCGCCGTGGGTCGGCCGCTTGTGGGAAGAGCGCCCGCAGCGTTACTCCCGCGCCTTGCTCGAAACCATCGCGCTGATTGCCTACCGTCAGCCGATCACCCGTGGCGAGATCGAAGACGTGCGTGGCGTGGCGGTGAACAGCAATATCGTCAAGACCTTGCTGGAGCGCGAGTGGATTCGTGTTGTTGGTTACCGCGATGTGCCGGGCAAACCGGCGATGTTTGCCACCACCAAGATGTTTCTCGATCACTTCAACCTGAAGAACCTCGAAGACCTGCCGCCGCTGGCCGAATTGCGCGAAATGGAAACCGACCCGGTGCTCGATTTCGACGACGCTCCGGTGCCGCAGGGTTTGCAGGAGTTGGCCGACGCCAGCGCCGAGCCGGAAGAGGAGAAGGAAGAGACCAGTTTCCATACCTTGCTGCTGGAGCTGGACAGCATGGAGGAGGGGATCAAGACCGACTTCGACGATTTGCTGCGAGATGCGGCGGATGGTGAGGCGGGCGACAGTGACGCGCCGACGACCGAGCCTGAAACCGAAGTCGCTGAGCCAGCGATTGAAGTTGAACTTGAAGCCGAGCCAGAAGCCGAACCGGAAGAGGACATTCTTGGCGTCGCCGAAGCCCGCGAAAAGCTGTTGGCCGCCGTCGCCGCGCTCGAACAACCCGCGCCAGAACCCGAGCTGAGCGAAGAAGAAGCCGAAGCCCGCGCCTTGGCCGAAGCCATCGAAGCCGAACGCCGCGAGTTCGAAGACTGATCCGATCCCAAGAACACCGCAAACCCCTGTAGGAGTGAGCCTGCTCGCGATTGCGGTGTGTCAGTC
>NZ_JBFUIR010000060.1:0-23827 GCF_056401755.1 Pseudomonas sp. P4_D7
GAACGGGATTGACCTCAACGGCGCGCCGCTGACCCGCCATGTCTACCAGTCCGGTCGCGAACTGCAACGCCAGCAAGGTCTGCTGCTCAGCGAATACTCCTACGACGATCAGGGACGATTACTCGCCCACGCCGTAGGGCATCAGCGCGATGCGTTGTACCGCCGCGATTATGCCTACAGCGCCAACGGCAATCTCGCGCACATTGCCGACACCCGTCACGGCCAGCGCACCTACGGCTACGATGCCCTCGACCGGCTGATCCGCGTACGACACTCGCGCGACGAACTGCCGGAATCCTTCGCCCACGACCCGGCCGGCAACCTGCTGATGCAGGACCGCCCCGGCCCCAGCCAGATCCAGGGCAATCGCTTGCTGATGCAAGGCGACCGTCATTACGACTACGACGCCTTCGGCAACCTGATCCGCGAACGTCGCGGCCGCGCGCAGACTCTCGTCACCGAATACCGCTACGACAGCCAGCACCGCCTGATCGGCCTGACCCGCCCCGACGGACAAACCGCCAGTTACCAATACGACGCCTTTGGCCGGCGCATCCGCAAAACCGTCAACGGCGAAACCACCGAATTCTTCTGGCAAGGCGATCACCTCGTCGCCGAAAGCAGCGAAAGCGAATACCGCAGCTACGTCTACGAACCCGGCACCTTCCGCCCGCTGGCACTGCTCGACGGCAAAGGCCCGAAAAAAGCCTGCCCGTTCTACTACCAGCTCGACCACCTCGGCACCCCGCAGGAACTCACCGACTACAGCGGCGACATCGTCTGGTCCGCGCAATACGACGCCTACGGCAAAGTCGCCGCACTGACCCTGGCCGGCGAGGACTACCTGAACCAGCCGCTGCGCTTTCAGGGGCAGTACTTCGACGGGGAAAGCGGGCTGCATTACAACCGGCATCGGTATTACGACCCCCGGCTGGGGCGCTATCTGACGCCGGATCCGATCAAGTTGGCGGGTGGGCTGAATCAGTACCAGTACGTGCCGAATCCGACGGGGTGGGTGGATCCGTTGGGGTTGAATTCCAACTGTCCGCCCAAAGGCCGAAAATCGATCAATTGTTCAAAACCTGATGATGTTGAGCTACCACAGGTTTCCAGGCGCGGTGCATTCAGACAGGCAAAAGTTGATGCAGGAATTCCGAAAGGGCAACAGCCAGATATTCAAATTGATGAGGTAAGTGGCAGGCAGAAGCAGTTCACCTATGTCAACATGACGGATAGAAAAGGAAATAACATTCTAGACAGCAGTGGAAAGCCGATTATAACCAGAGAATATAGATTCACCCGAGAGGATGGTTTTATATTGACACTCCAAGACCACTCAGCGGGACACAAGTATGGAGATATAAATAACCGAGGAGATCAAGGACCTCACATAAACATACGACCCGCTGATGACACACGCAATGGCAAAGTAAAAAATACGAGCGATCATTATCCATTCAAGGAATGACCATGAAATACTGGAATGAAATAGAAGGAGGCAAACTCTTCAATATGGTATTCAGCAGAAATATACCCGTTGGGGAGATCAAGCTATTCGCTTTAAACATGGACAACAACCTTTCAACATTGACCTTGGCATTTGATATTAGAGAAATGCCGGACACTCCTCCGAAAAAATGGGAATCCATAGGATACAATGCTTGCCGAATCGGAATAACATGCTGTGAAATTAGAGAGTTGACGACATCCAACATTCCAACTCAAAAAAACTTAAGTCTATCCATACAACCAATTGGAGACAGATATCTGATTTCAGCTGTATCAAGCACTTCGAAAGTAACGTTTACCACATCATCATTAAGACTGCGAGAACCTAGCGTATATTTAACAGAGTTACCTTTCTAAAATTTATTGAGCGACGGGTGCTCTATTACCGTGAGGCATCATAAAAATTTTATATAGATACAGAGAACAGTTCGACATCCAGTTGCTCAGCATGATTCTAGACAATTTGGAATTCTCTAAATCCGAGATCTCACATTGTTAGCAC
Organism: Pseudomonas sp. P4_D7; assembly: GCF_056401755.1. NCBI lineage: Bacteria > Pseudomonadati > Pseudomonadota > Gammaproteobacteria > Pseudomonadales > Pseudomonadaceae > Pseudomonas > Pseudomonas sp. P4_D7. The sequence goes on from NZ_JBFUIR010000060.1 coordinate 2,012, forward strand.
TACAAAAAAACGCCTATACCTAGACTCGCTCACCAGATCAATGACTGGTGGGCAGCCATTTTTAGTCACTAACAAATTTGTAGGACCTCTTGAACTCAGGCCCTTAAAATCCGGATTCAGACGCTCAGATCTTCTCAAACATCCGATCACTGCTCATCCTCATCCTCTTCATACTCCATCGCCTCATTCGAATCATTCAACGGCACCGTCGCATCATCCATCAACGACCCCGGATCCTCATTCCCCGGATCATTGATAAATGGCAGTCCACTCGAACCTTTTTCTTCCTTGCCTTCGGTTTCAGGAGTCATGGCAACCTCGTCATTTCAGGGAGTGTATGACGTTCGAAAAGCCCTACAACCATTCGTTCCGAAGTACGACGAGCAAATGCAAAAAACCCGGCAAAATGCCGGGTTTCCGTTAACCCGCCATCAATGATGGCGGTTTTTATGTTTGTTCTTGTGCTTGTGACCGCCGCCCGAATGAGACCCACCATCGTCACCGAGATTATTGCCGACCGCACCGCCCGCCGCGCCGCCCAACCCTGCGCCAATGGTCGAACCCGTAGACCCGCCAAGGCTATTGCCAACGACCGAGCCACCCGCCGCGCCGAGACCACCACCAATGGCCGCTTCAGTTCGATTGCGTTTATTCGCCCCGACGGCACTGCCGGCCGCGCCACCAACACCCGCACCTACCGCCGCGCCAGTACTGCCACCGAGTTGTCCACCGACCACATTGCCGAGCGCGCCGCCCAAGCCGCCACCCACAGCGGCGGTGCCATCACCAGCGGCCATCGCCCCTTGTGCTACCAGCAAACCGAAAAACAGTGCAGATAATGACAAGCGCATATGAACCTCACAGTTCCCGAAGCGGGACAGTCCGCCCAGACATGGGCCTATGTGAGATTGGAGACGCAAACGGGAAAAACGTTCAGCCATGAAAAAGCCCGACATCGAGCCGGGCTTTTTCTGACAAGGGATTAGTCTCAGTGACGCTTGTGACCTTTGGACAAGTTGCTGCCCACTGCGCCGCCAGCTGCGCCACCCAGGCCTGCACCAATCGTGGCGCCGGTTCTGCCGCCCAGGCTGTTGCCGATCACCGAACCACCGGCTGCGCCAACGCCGCCGCCAATCGCCGCTTTGGTCCGGCTACCCTTGCGCGCCGCCATTGCGCTGCCCGCCGCGCCTGCTACGCCGGCACCAATGGCCGCGCCAGTGCTGCCGCCCATTTTCTGGCCGACGACATTACCCAGTGCGCCACCCAGACCACCGCCCAACGCAGCAGTGCCATCACCGGCAGCCATTGCACCTTGAGCAACCAGAAGCCCCAGAACCAGAGCAGGCAGTGTTAAACGCATGACGAAAACCTCAACAATTGGGATGACAAAAAGGGCCGGGATTTAATGCCGTCGTCGCGCGAAAGTCCAGCCAAAATCACGGATCTCGCGTGCACTCGGCGCCGATTGGACAGCAATTCTGGAAAAGGTTTTGTGGCAGGCAAAAAAAAGCCCGCTGGGGAAACGGGCTGGAGACTTGCTTTCTAACGGATGGCTTCACCCTACTGCGGCAGACGTGAAAAGTTTGTGAAAGTAGACTGATTTTCCGTCATCACCTGTAGGAAAATTCTTCAAACCCACAACCATAAAAAACCCCGCTCAGTAGCAGGGTTATGCAGAGAACGATTATTTCCTGGAACGCGTGGTGACCCTGGGGAGAAATTTCGCCTTGGGTCCCTTGGGTGCCGCGGATTTGATTTTGCCGATCTGCACCGGATCCTCGCCAAAACCTGACTGATACTCGGTCTGGCCGCACCGTACGCAGTTATTGAAGGAAAATTCAGCGCCATCGTCTTCGATATACGGATCAGTCATACCTTCGCCCCGTCGCAACAGATCGACACCGGCAAAAACCCTTTTGCCTGAAAAAATATCGACCTCCATGGCTTTTGAGACTAGCTGGTCATTCCTGGACTTGTGATTCAGATCCCCTGATGCCCGACGAATGGCCTGAAAAATTTAAACAGACGATGAACCATTGGTCCCAGATTGCTAAAGAATTCCAAAGCCAGGCCGTTGCCCTTTTTCATACAAATGAATCTCAAGGAGAGAACATGCAAATCAACGGATTCCCCAATATGCCTGTCGTAAAACTCACGGACGAACAGATCGCAGCCGGCAAGGCTGGCGCGGAAAAACTCAAGGAGAAGATCGCTTCCGGTGAAATCACCATCAAGTATCCGGGTCCGGATACACCGGTTCTGCAACCAGGGGTCATTTACCATCCCAGCAAGCCAGTCGAACCCAACCCGCCTTCTGATACACCCCCTCTCGTCGCCGTCGACACACCACTGACCTATGACGAAAGAGGCACCGTGATCCTCAAGCCACAAGGCTGATTGCACCGCAAGATTGAGCCCATTCAACCTCTGAATGGGCTTACACACCCGTCAAACAAACTCAGCGCAACTTCACCGCCGTACCCGTCGCAAACACAACAACCATCCCGCCCTTCCCGCCGGGCATACTGATCTCAAAGTCCACCCCGACCACCGCATCCGCCTGCAAAGCACGCGCCCTCTCCCGTATTTCTTCGGTCGCCTGAATACGCGCCTCCTTCAAAGCGCGCTCCAGCGTCTGCGAACGGCCGCCAAAAAAGTCGCGCATACCAGCGAACATGTCACGGATCACATTGACGCCCTGCACCGATTCGGCACTGACGATATCCAGGTAGGCCGCGATCTGCCGGCCTTCAATGGCGTGAGTGGTGGAAATGATCATGGAGTGTCGTCCCTACAAGGATGAATAAATTCGCGATTGTAATAGCTCAAAGCAGACTTCACGCCGCTGCCAATAACATCCAGACACCAGAAACCACAAAACCCCAGACTTCTTTCGAAATCAGGGGTTTTGTGTTTACTGAATATGGCGGTGAAGGAGAGATTCGAACTCTCGATACAGTTTCCTGTATACACACTTTCCAGGCGTGCTCCTTAAGCCACTCGGACACTTCACCGTATCTCTTCAAACATGTTCTGTCTGTCGAGGCGCGCTAATGTAGTCGAAAGCTTTTCCGATGGCAAACTTTTTTTCAGAATTTTCATGCGGTTAAGAGAAAAAGTCGTTTTGCCCGCTAGCAGGCCATGGCAAACCGGCCAATCTTCGGTGGGCGCGGCCCTTCTATATAGAAGCTGAGCGCCTAGCCATGCAGGGTGGGTCGGGAAACGGTGACTGGCGGGTCAGTCATGGCGCTTTACCTGGCCTGCGGCGGTGGGTAACGTCTGCCCATCTTTCTTACAAGGAATAGCGTCATGAGTGAGTTGATTTCCTACCACCTCGAAGACGGTATCGCGACCCTGACCTTGAGCAACGGCAAGGTCAATGCCATTTCTCCGGACGTGATTGCGGCATTCAACGCGGCGCTGGATCAGGCGGTGACTGATCGTGCCATCGTGATCATCACCGGTCAGCCAGGGATTCTGTCCGGCGGCTATGACCTGAAAGTCATGACCGCCGGTCCTAAAGAAGCTGTGTCGCTGGTAACCGCGGGGTCGACCTTGGCCCGGCGCCTGCTCTCTCACCCGTTCCCGGTGATCGTCGCATGCCCAGGTCACGCGGTGGCGAAAGGCGCTTTCATTCTGTTGTCTGCTGATTACCGCATTGGTGTCGACGGCCCGTTCAGCATCGGTCTGAACGAAGTGCAGATCGGCATGACCATGCACCACGCGGGTATCGAACTGGCTCGCGATCGCCTGCGTCGCTCGGCGTTCCACCGCTCGGTGATCAACGGCGAGATGTTCGATCCAAAAAGCGCCGTGGATGCCGGTTTCCTCGACAAGGTGGTTGCCGCCGAAGAGCTGCAAGGTGCCGCCCTCGCCGCTGCGCGTCAGTTGAAGAAGATCAACATGCTCGCGCACAAGAACACCAAGTTGAAGGTGCGTAAAGCACTGCTGGAAGCTCTGGATAACGCGATCATCCAGGATCAAGAGCATCTGGGCTAAGCCCGGCTGCTGCGCAAAAGAAGCCCGACCGTCGTGTCGGGCTTTTTCTTGCACGCATGGTTTAAAAGTCCGCGACCGCTCTAGGACAGGTCTGACCCTCCATTCTGAAACATGCGCTTAAACATCGGCTATCTCCGCACTCTATAGCGGCAATTGCCGAAAACAGTGCACATCCGTACACTGCGCCACCTTTTGTCCCGGTGGGGCCTGAAAATGCTGTTCGTGTTTCGTATGTTATTGATGGGCCTGCACTTTATTCTCGCCGGCGTGCTCGGGGTGATTCTCGGGATCTGCCGCCCGTTCAATCCGGACAACAGCCGTCTGTGCGCCCGTCTCTACGCGCTGCCGGCGATGTGTATTTTGCGTTTAAGAGTGAAATCCGACGTCAGCGGTTTGCTGAACAAACCCGACAGCTGCGTGATCATCGCCAACCATCAGTCCAATTATGATCTGTTCGTGTTCGGCAACGTCGTGCCGCGCCGTACCGTGTGCATCGGCAAGAAGAGCCTCAAGTGGGTGCCACTGTTCGGGCAACTGTTCTGGCTGGCCGGCAATGTGTTGATCGACCGTGGCAATGCGCACAAGGCACGCCAGTCGATGCTGACCACCACCAATACCTTGCAGAACGAAGACACCTCGATCTGGGTGTTCCCGGAAGGCACGCGCAACCTCGGCGAAGAATTGCTGCCATTCAAGAAAGGTGCGTTCCAGATGGCAATTGCCGCTGGTGTACCGATCGTTCCGGTTTGCGTCAGCAGTTACATCAAGCACATGCGTCTGAATCGCTGGCGCAGCGGGAAAATCCTCATACGCTCGTTGCCGGCGATTCCTACAGCCGGATTGACCATGGACGACATGCCCATGCTCATCAATCAGTGTCGCGAGCAGATGCGCGAGTGCATTGAATCGATGGATCGGCAACTGCAAGCTGCCTGAAAAGACAACCCGCCCTGTGCGGGTTTTCTTTTGCCCGGTGAACTGTACAGATTTCACTGACTCTCAAGCAGCGACACGGCTAAGCTGAAGCCTTGAATTCCCTGCCACCTGCCAAGAAGAAGTGAATCACCACCATGGGTCGAGTTGTTGCTGCTGCGGTGTACAGCGCAGGCAAGAAAGTCACCAATATTACCCTCGACGAAGGCGCTGCCTGGGCGGCGAAAACCGGCCACTTCGTGTGGATCGGCCTGGAAGAGCCGGACGCTCAAGAGCTGTCCAACTTGCAACGTCAGTTCAACCTGCACGAACTGGCCATTGAAGACGCCCTGGAAAAACACAGTCGACCGAAGCTCGAAACCTTTGGCGACGCTTTGTTTATCGTCACCTACTCACCCATCCGCGAGAACGGCGTTCTGCAATTTATCGAGACGCATATCTTTGCGGGCAAGGGCTACATCATCACCGCGCGTAATGGCCACTCGGCGTCCTACGCCCATGTTCGCCAACGTTGTGAGGCGCGTCCGCTGTTGCTGGAGCACGGGGAAGATTTCGTACTTTATGCGTTGCTCGATTTTGTCATCGAGAACTATCAGCCAGTCGGCGAAGCGATCCATGCCGAGATCGATGAGCTGGAGCGCAACGTGTTGTGCAGCGCGTTGAATGAGCATGACATTCAGAAGCTGCATGGCTTGCGCCGCGATGTCGTACGCCTGCGTCGGTACGCGGCACCGATGGTGGAGATTGGCGAGGAACTGCAGAAGTTGAGTTTCCCGTTTATCGACAAGAACATGCGGCCGTACTTCCGTGATGTGCAGATTCACGTCACGCGACAAATGGAAGACCTGACCACCTTGGCCGACATTGCCAGCCAGACCATCGAGATTGGTGTGTTGCTCGAGGCATCACGGCAAAGCGTGGTGCAACGCAAGTTTGCTGCCTGGGCGGCGATTCTGGCGTTTCCGACGGCAGTGGCGGGGATTTACGGGATGAATTTCCAGAACATGCCGGAGTTGAGCTGGCACTACGGCTATTTCGGTGTGCTGGGGTTTATTAYGGTGGGGTGTGTGAGTTTGTGGGCAAGTTTCAAGAGGTCTGGGTGGTTGTAGGGCAGACCGAGTTGTCTGGAACATTCGCGAGCAGGCTCGCCCCCATATTGATCGGTAGCGCACCGGAAATCCAATGTGGAAGCGAGCCTGCTCGCGAAGCTTTTGGCCTTAGACAGTTTCTGGCTTATGCGCGACAAAACGCATCATCCATTCCGCGACTGTCGCACCATGGTGTTCCTGCTCGAGACTGGCCACACCTTTGCTGTAGATCTGTGAACCCAACGCTTCCTGACGCAGATCGAGCAGCGCCCGCGAGTAATCGTGAATGAACTCCGGGTGGCCCTGGAAGCACAACACCTGATCGTTGATGTGATAGGCCGCGAACGGGCAGAAATCGCTGGAAGCAATCACCGTGGCGTTTTCCGGCAGCGCTGTGACCTGGTCCTGATGGCTGATCAGCAGCGTCAGTTCCTCACGCACCGGGCTCATCCAAGGCGCCTTCGCCGCCAGTTTGTAGTTATGGGTGCCAACACCCCAACCTTGCGTGGCGCGCTCGCTCTTGCCACCGAGCAGCAGCGCCAGCAGTTGATGGCCGAAGCACACGCCGAGCAGTTTGTCGCCGCGCTCGTAACGAGTCAGCAGGTATTCCTTCAGGGTCTGGATCCACGGATCAGTACCAAACGAGTCAGCCTTGCTGCCGGTGACCAGGTATGCGTCGAAGGTTTGGTCGTCGCTTGGGTATTCGCCCTGCATCACGTTGTAGACGGTGAACTCGGCGGCAATCGGTTGCTGCGAGAACAGGCGCTGGAACATCTGCCCGTAACCCTGATATTGATCGACCAGTTCCGGACGCAGGATGTCGGTTTCCAGAATGCAGATGCGTAGCGACATAAAAAATACCTGACACGTGATGGGAATAATGAACACCCCAGAGCCTGCCTTGAAACCCCCTGGCAAGGCAAGCCCCGGAATGCTCGTTGCCCTTAGAACATTTCACCTTTTGCCGCTTTATCCAGCAGCAACGCTGGCGGCGCGAAACGCTCGCCATACTGCTCGGCCAGATACTGCGCACGGGCGACGAAATCCTTCACCCCGTATTGGTTGATGAACTGCAATGCGCCGCCAGTCCACGCTGCAAAACCGATACCGAAGATCGAGCCAACGTTGGCGTCCGCCGTCGAGGTCAGCACACCCTCCTCCACACAACGGACGGTTTCAATGGCTTGTACAAACAGCAGCCGATCACGCACGTCTTTGGGCGAAATCTGTTCGTCAGCCTTTTCGAAACGCACCTTCAACTCGGGCCACAGATGTTTCTGCCCACCAGCCGGGTAATCGTAAAAACCGCCACCGGCCGCTTTGCCCGGACGCTTGTATTCGTTAAGCAGTAAGTCAATCACGGCGAAGGCCGGGTGCTCAATCAGCGGTTTCCCTTCTGCCTGTAGGTCCTTGGCGGTTTGCTGACGGATATGGCTCATCAGGCTGAGGGAAACTTCGTCGGAAATCGCCAGAGGCCCGACCGGCATCCCGGCCTTGCGAGCTTCGGTCTCGATCATCGGCGCGCTCACGCCTTCGCCGAGCATGGCGATGCCTTCGTTGGTGAAGGTGCCGAAGACGCGTGAAGTAAAGAAGCCGCGACTGTCGTTGACGACGATCGGGGTTTTCTTGATTTGCAGCACGAAGTCGAAACCGCGCGCGAGGGTTTCATCGCTGGTCTGTGCACCTTTGATGATTTCCACCAGCGGCATTTTTTCTACCGGGCTGAAGAAATGCAGGCCGATGAATTTGCCAGGATCGGGCACAGCCTTTGCCAGCCCGGTAATAGGCAACGTCGATGTATTCGAAGCGATGACCGCTTCGGCGCCGACAACTTGCTGGGCGGCAGAGGAAACCCTGGCCTTGAGATCGCGATCCTCAAACACCGCTTCGATGATCAGATCGCAACCCGCGAGGTCGGCATCATTTTCGGACGGCTTGATCCGCGCCAACACCACATCACGCTTCAAAGCATCCATCTGCCCACGGGCGACTTTCTTGTCTAGCAACGCCGCAGAATGTGCTTTGCCTTTCTCGGCGGCAGCCAGATTGACATCCTTGAGCACCACCTCAATACCCGCCGAAGCGCTGACAAAGGCAATCCCCGCGCCCATCATCCCTGCGCCAAGCACGCCGACCTTACGCGTGACATACGGCGCAAAACCCTGCGGCCGCGAACCACCAGCATTGATCTCATTGAGTTGAAACCAGAACGTGCCGATCAGGTTTTTCGAGATCTGCCCGGTAGTCAGTTCGGTGAAGTAACGGGTTTCGATCAAGTGCGCGGTGTCGAAATCGACCTGAGCGCCCTCGACTGCCGCGCAGAGGATTTTCTCCGGCGCCGGCATTGTCCCATGGGTCTTGCTACGCAGAATCGACGGCGCAATCGCCAGCATCTGCGCCACTTTCGGATTCGACGGCGTGCCGCCCGGAATCTGATAACCCTTCACATCCCAACGTTGTACCGCCGTCGGATTGGCGACGATCCAGGCGCGCGCCTTGGCCAGCAATTCATCGCGATTCGCCGCCAGCTCATCAATCAAACCGGCCTGCAATGCCTGCTGTGGACGCACCTTCTTGCCCTCTAGCAGATAGGGTAGCGCTTTTTCGAGACCGAGCATGCGCACCATGCGTACCACTCCGCCGCCGCCCGGCAGCAGGCCGAGGGTCACTTCCGGCAGACCGAGCTGTACCGATGTGTCGTCCAATGCCACACGGTGGTGACAGGCCAGGCAGATTTCCCAGCCGCCGCCCAGCGCCGCGCCGTTGATCGCCGCGACCACCGGTTTGCCGAGGGTTTCCAGGGTGCGCAACTGCGCTTTGAGGGTCAGCACCATGTCGTAGAAGGCTTTGGCTTCGGGCTTGCCGACCTTGATCAGCTCATTAAGGTCACCGCCGGCAAAGAAGGTTTTCTTTGCCGACGTAATGATCACCCCGGCAATGTCGTCTTTTTCCGCCACCAGCCGGGCGACGCACGCGGCCATGGCCTCGCGGTACACGGCGTTCATGGTGTTGGCGCTCTGGCCCGGCATGTCGATGGTCAGCACGACGATCGCGTCCTGGCCTTTTTCGTAACGAATGGCGTCACTCATAACAAGGTTCCTTGTATTCGGGGCTCAGAGACGTTCGATGATGGTGGCAATGCCCATGCCGCCGCCGACGCACAGCGTCGCCAGGCCATAGCGCAGGCGCCGCGCTTCCAGCTCATCGAGCAAGGTGCCGAGGATCGCGCAACCGGTCGCGCCCAGCGGGTGGCCCATAGCGATGGAACCGCCGTTGACGTTGACCTTGTCCGGGTCGACTGCCATGTCCTTGATGAACTTCAGCACCACCGAGGCAAACGCTTCGTTGACCTCGAACAGGTCGATGTCTTCAACGCGCAGCCCGGCCTTGGCCAGTGCCTTGCGTGTTGCCGGCGCAGGCCCGGTGAGCATGATGGTCGGGTCGGTGCTGGTAACCGCCGTGGCGACAATCCGCGCCCGCGGTTGCAGGCCCAGCGCACGCCCCTTGGATTCGGAGCCGATCAGCATCAGTGCTGCACCGTCGACGATCCCGGAACTGTTACCCGGTGTGTGCACGTGATTGATCCGCTCGACATGGCTGTAGACCCGCAGCGCGGTGGCGTCAAAACCCATCTGCCCGATCATTTCGAAACTCGGTTTGAGCTTGCCCAAGCCCTCAAGGGTCGATTCGGCGCGAATGAACTCATCGTGATCGAGCAGAATGATGCCGTTCTGATCCCGCACCGACACCAACGACTTGTTAAACGAGCCATCGGCCCGCGCCCGCGCGGCTTTCTGCTGCGAGTGCAGCGCGTAGGCATCGACGTCGTGACGACTGAAGCCCTCAAGCGTAGCGATCAGGTCGGCACCGACGCCTTGCGGAGTGAAATGACTGTGCAGATTAGTCTGCGGATCGAGCGCCCAGGCGCCGCCGTCGCTGCCCATGGGCACCCGCGACATCGACTCGACACCGCCGACCACTACAAGATCTTCGAAACCCGAGCGCACTTTCATCGCGCCGAGGTTGACCGCTTCCAGACCCGAGGCGCAAAAACGATTGATCTGCACACCGGCAACGCTGACATCCCAATCGGCCACTTGCACGGCGGTTTTGGCGATGTCCGAGCCTTGATCGCCAATCGGCGTCACGCAGCCGAGCACTACGTCATCGACCTGACTGGTGTCCAGCGAGGAGCGTTCTTGCAGCGCGTTGAGCAGACCAGCGACCAGATTCACCGGTTTGACGCTGTGCAGGGCGCCATCGGCCTTGCCTTTGCCACGGGGCGTGCGTAACGCATCGAATATCAAAGCTTGGGTCATGACGTCCTCGAACCTGTGCGGGGAGAGATTGCTTGTATCTCCACTCTTGACCCGAGCGGCCATGGATTCAATGACCACAGCGCTCAATGCGGTTGACGCACACGCTCAGACGGACGGTCATCAGCGGCTGGGTGAACCGGTTCAGGTCGGCGAGTTGTCTAGCCAGCGGGCGGCAAAGAAGCTGGCAATAAGCCTCATGCTTTTTTTATCGCATCTGGCAAGTACTCCATATGAAATGGATCTAAGCCAAGCGTGACGTGGCCCCTAATGTAGAACATGTACGTCAGGGTCGTCGGGTTTTGCCGGGGCAGACGTTCTTCAACAGGAAGTGCAGCGCTTGCCGTCATGGATATGCAGGCAGGCATCAGGAAATAACAATAAAGGCGGTCAAGCCATGTTCAAACAACCGAAAGTTCGTCAAGCAGGGCTCATTCTTTTCGCCACGACGCTGTTGTTGATTTTGCCGAATCTGACCAAGGTCATCGGCTGAGTCGAGCGCCGGGCGCTGCTCATCGCCACTGAAAATGTGACTGGCCCGCTACCCGGGCCAGCGTGGCTGTGCCAACCTTGGCGCACTCCCACGACATGGACGGCGATCATTTGAAAGCGCTCATTGTGTTCGGGGCCATGCTGCTGAGCATGCCCTTGTCTGCCGCACAGTTGGATCTGCAACTGGGTGCAAGCCGCCGCACCTGGCAGACCGAGGAATTGCTCAAGCATCCTCAAGTGCAAACCCTGACGATCAAAAACGATGTGTCCTACAAGAAGGACATGACCTATCGCGCCGTGCCTGTGGCCGCATTGCTGACAGGGATCAAACCGCAGGATCACCTGCAAGCGGTGGCACTGGACGGGTTTGCCGCCGAGTTGTCAGCTGCGCCGTTGCTTAATACAACAGGTGCGCGAGCATGGCTGGCCATCGAAGATCCGGCGCAGCCGTGGCCATCGCTGTCGGAAGGCAAGCACAGCGCCGGGCCGTTTTATCTGGTCTGGACCGATCCGCAGGCCGGCAATATCAGTCCGGAGCAATGGCCGTTCGAAGTCGCGAGCATCAAGCGCATGGCGCCAGTGGCGGAGCGTTTCCCTGCCCTACTGCCGGATCCTGCGTTGAAAGCAGATGACCCGGTGAATCAAGGGTTTGCGCTGTTTCAGAAAAACTGTCTGGCGTGTCACCGGTTGAACGGTGCGGGGGATGCGCAATTCGGGCCGGACCTGAATATTCCTTACAGCCCGACCGAGTATTTCGGCGCGGATTTCCTCAAGCGCTACATTCGGGATCCGCAGAGTTTGCGTCAGTGGCCGCAGGCGAAGATGCCGGGGTTTTCGGTGGAGGTGTTACCAGAGGGGGATCTGGAAATGCTGGTGGGGTATCTCAAGCACATGGCCGGACGCAAGGTTAAGCCGTAACGCCATTTCCCTTGTGGGAGCGAGCCTGCTCGCGATAGCGGTGTATCCGTCAGCACATTTGTAACTGACAGACCGCTATCGCGAGCAAGCTCGCTCCCACAGGGGTACGGCGTTTACTGCTGTTGCACCGAGATGATCGGGGTTGGCGAGACGAACACTTTCGCATGCATCTGCTCACACCCACCGCCACGGCGCATGCCGCGTACCGGGCAGGCATCCAGATAATCCAGACCCACCGCCAGTTTCAGATGACGCTCCGGCCGTGCCAGTTCATTGGTCACATCAAAGCTGTACCAGGCGTCATCCAGCCACGCTTCAGCCCATGCATGGCTGGCTAGATGCTCGCAATCCTCGCTGTACAGATACCCCGACACATAACGCGACGGAATCCCGAGACTGCGTGCGCAAGCCAGAAACGCGTGAGCATGATCCTGGCAAACACCCGCACGCCCGGCGAAGGCCTCAGCGGCGCTGGTATCGACCTCGGTGGACCCCGGCGTGTAGGTCATGTGCTGATTCAAGCCGTGCATCAGATCGATCAGCGCCGTGCGATCACGCCGCTGCTTGCAGGATTTCTCGGCGAACGCGCGTAACGCCTCATCCGCCTCGGTCAAACGGGTAAAGCGCAGGAACGGCAGCGCCGACTGGCTCTCATGCTCGGCCTCGCGCAGTTCGTCGATATCGACCTGCCCGCGCGCACCAATGATGATCGCTTCGTGCGGTTCATCCATGGTCAGCACGTGCAGGATATTGCCGAACGGATCGAGTTGCGCACGCACCGGGCGCGGCAGATCGAGCTGCCAGCTCAACACGTGTTGACGTTCGCTATCGTGTGGGGTCAGTCGCAGGTACTGGATGCTCGCCCGCACCTGATCTTCGTAGTGATAGGTGGTCTCGTGGCTTATGGAAAGTCTCATGCAGCCTCCAGGTAGGAACTGTGAATGGCGTTGCCCAGCTGGCGCACCAGCGGGATGAATTCGGTCAGCCAGGCGTGCAGGCCTTCCTCGAGAATTTCGTTGATGCCGGTGTAGCGCAGGCGCGCGTCCATTTCTGCCGCCAGACGCTGTGCCGGTCGACCGTTGGCACCGGGCAACTGCGCAAGAATCTGATCGATCTCCTCAGTGCAGGCCCGCAGCGAGCGCGGCACATCGGCGCGCAACAACAGCAACTCGGCAACATGCCGCGCCCCCGGCGCATCGCGATAGATTTCGGTGTAGGCCTCGAATGACGACAAGGCGCGCAGCAAGGCGCTCCATTGGTAGTAGGCGTGGGCCGTACCGTCGCTGACTGCTTCAGCCTGATCGCCGGCCATTTCATAGCGGGCATCGAGCAATCGCAGGGTGTTGTCCGCGCGTTCGATGAACGTACCGAGGCGAATGAAACGAAACGCATCATTACGCATGATCGTGCCGTACGACGCACCACGAAACAGGTGCGAACGCTCCTTGATCCATTCGCAGAAACGGCTCATGCCATAGCGACTGAGGCCCTGTTCGGCGATTCCACGAATCTCCAGCCACGTCGAATTGATGTTCTCCCACATGTCCGCCGTGATGCGTCCACGCACCGCATGGGCGCTGGCCCGCGCCGCGCCGAGGCAGCTGTAAATGCTCGCCGGGTTAGCCGCATCGAGGGCAAAAAAGTGCAGCAGACGCTCAGCATGCAGCGCGCCATGGCGCTCGAGGTAATCGTCGAGGGTACCGGTGATCAGCAGCGGCATGGCCAATTCGTGCAAACCGTCGCCGCGACCGTCCTGCGGCATCAGCGACAGCGAATAACTGATGTCGAGCATCCGGGCGAGGTTTTCCGCCCGCTCCAGGTAACGCGACATCCAATACAGATCCGAGGCAGTTCTACTTAACATGGCAAGCTTCCTTCAATCCTCGACCACCCAGGTGTCCTTGGTTCCGCCACCCTGGGAGGAATTCACCACCAAGGAGCCTTCGCGCAGCGCCACACGGGTCAAACCGCCGGGAACCACCCGGGTTTCGCGCCCGGACAAGACAAACGGACGCAAGTCGATATGGCGCGGCGCGATGCCGTTTTCGACAAAGGTCGGACAGGTCGACAGCGACAGCGTCGGTTGCGCGATGTACGCGTGGGGTTTGGCTTTGATCCGTTCGCGGAAAGCATCGATTTCCGCTTTCGTCGATGCCGGCCCGACCAACATTCCGTAACCGCCTGAGCCTTGGGTTTCCTTGACCACCAGATCTGGAAGATTGGCCAGCACGTGAGAAAGTTCAGACGGGTTGCGGCATTGCCAGGTCGGTACGTTCTTCAAAATCGGCTCTTCGTCGAGGTAGAACCGGATCATGTCAGTAACGAACGGATACACCGATTTGTCGTCCGCTACGCCGGTGCCGATGGCGTTGGCCAGCACCACGTTGCCCGAGCGATAAGAGGACAGCAGCCCCGGCACACCGAGCATCGAGTCGGGGTTGAACGCCAGTGGATCGAGAAACGCGTCGTCGAGCCGACGGTAGATAACGTCCACCGCTTTCGGGCCGTCCGTAGTGCGCATGAAGACTTTGTCGTCGCGAACGAACAGATCCGCGCCCTCGACCAGTTCAACGCCCATTTCCCGCGCCAGGAATGCGTGCTCGAAGAACGCACTGTTGAAGCGCCCCGGCGTCAGCACCACCACGCTCGGGTCATCGATCGGACTTGAGCTTTTCAGGGTGTCGAGCAGCAGGTTCGGGTAGTGATCGATAGGGGCAATACGCTGGGCGGCGAACAGCTCCGGGAACAGGCGCATCATCATCTTGCGGTCTTCGAGCATGTAGCTGACGCCGCTCGGTGTTCGCAGGTTGTCTTCGAGCACGTAATAAGTGCCGTCGCCGTCGCGCACCAGATCGACGCCGGAGATGTGCGAATAGATATCGCGGTGCAGATCCAGGCCTTGCATCGCCAACTGATATTGCTCGTTGGCCAGCACCTGTTCGGCGGGAATGATCCCGGCCTTGATAATGCGCTGCTCGTGATAAAGGTCGGCGAGGAACATGTTCAACGCCTTGACCCGCTGGATGCAGCCGCGCTCAACGATTCGCCATTCACTGGCAGGAATGCTGCGCGGGATGGTGTCGAAAGGAATCAGGCGCTCGGTGCCCTGCTCGTCGCCATAGAGCGTGAACGTAATGCCGGCGCGATGGAACAGCAGATCGGCCTCGCGTCGCCGTTGAGCCAGCAGCTCGTCAGGCGTGTCGGCCAGCCATCGGGCGAACTCCCGATAATGCGGGCGAACCTGGCCGCCGGCATCGTACATCTCATCAAAATAGGTGCGGATCATGCCGTACTCCTTGTCACCCGGACATACAGACCTTCGCAAGGCCCGTGCCATCGGCATAAACGCTTTGATTTCAATCGGTTGGAAATACACGCCGCAAGCACCGCACCATTCCTGTGCGGCAAATGCCCCAACCGGATTGCCCCCGCTTCATTGCGACGCACTGCATCGCCTATCACCAGCATAGTCAGAGTTGATTTCACTGCCCGGCGCTGCCTGCGGATAATCCGCACATTCGCTGCAAATCTTCACCGGCCCCGGCGCCATGAAGCGGCCAGCTCAACTGATTGGGATCGCCTCGGCGGCCCGCCCCGCTGTAACCCTGACCGGTTTCCTCTCCTTATCGGTCTTCCCTTTTAGCCACCCTCTCCGGTGGCTTTTTTTTGCCTCGGTTTCTTGTTTCAGGGTTTTGCCACAGCGTTTTGCTTATGCCGGAAATGACAACGGCCAACCCGAAGGTCAGCCGTTGCTCAACAAATGAAACCAGAGATCAATTCAAACGGTGGCGGTTGCGCACCTCCTGTTTCACACCCCAGCCTTCGATAATGCCACCCAGAGGTTCAACCACGGCAGAGAATCCCTGCTCGAAGTCGCCGATATCGTCATATGTCGCGTACATCACTTTGCTCAATTCCAGCGCCCACGCACCGTCATCACGCAGGCTGACCTGGGCATTGATGGATTCACCGCGAAATTTGCCTGCCGCCCTGCGCGCCCGCTCCTCGTCCGGGAAAATCGCGTAGAACTCGATGGGATGGAATCGGGAAAAATCGAAACCGCCTTCTTTCATGCGGCGCAGAACATTGCTGCTGATGTCTTCTTGATAGGCTGTGCTCATGAATCGTCCCCCTCGCATAGATGGATAGACTTTCCGTATTCCCGCCCCGGGCCTTTGGCCAAAGTACGACGGCAACGTGGTTGCACGCGGGAACAAGCATGTAGCTGACAAGACCAGACCTTAGCGATCCGTTCGCTGATCTCGCTTGCAGAGTAGCCCCAAGATAGAGCTGCTGCCAAGGCCTGGTTTCAAGAGATGACAGGAACTGTCAGACGGGTGTGATGCTGCGGATTTCGATGCTGTTCTGGGTTTTCAGGTTTTTCACGCCCGCATCGGCGGTGCGCCCTTCCAGATCGTTGAGATCCAGTTCGGCGGCGACGGGCAGAAGCCGTGCCTTGATCAATCGAGCGGCCTCATCGTCGCTGGGGCATTCCGCGCGCTCGAACACCTCATCGACAATTTCACCATGATCGTCCACGAAAGTGACTTTCCACTTTTGCATCGGTGCCTCCTCGATCAAACCCGCAAATGGGCTTACACCTATCTCGACTTTAGACGCAGAGGGTTGGTTCAAAAGGATTACAGCGGGGGAAGATGAAAAAAACGACATCTATCGTGTGGAGCAAACAAATGTGGGAGCGAGCCTGCTCGCGAAAGGGCCTGTCCAGTCGACATATTCTTTGACTGACCTGACGCCTTCGCGAGCAAGCTCGCTCCCACAGGGGAGTTGCAGTGTTCTTTTAGTCGTTGCTTGGCTTGTTGATCGCCTGCAGCACGTATTGCGGCAAGGCGAACGCGCCGATATGGATTTCAGGGTTGTAGTAGCGGGTGACGATGCCGCTGCCGATGAAGCGCTGTTGCAGGGTTTCACGGCTCAGTTTGCGGTACGCCGGATTGGTCGAGCCCCAGGCGAAAGTCATCGAGCCACCGATGTAGGTAGGAACGGCCGCCTGGTAGAAGTGCCAGTCCGGGAACAGGCTGTTGAGGCGACCGGCAGTGGTTTTTACTTCGTCGATCTGCATGAACGGTGTGCCGTTCTGGGTCACGAGGATGCCGCCCTCGTTCAGGCAGCGATGGCAGGCCTGATAGAAGTTCTCCGAGAACAGCACTTCGCCCGGGCCGATCGGGTCGGTGGAATCGGAGATGATCACGTCGAATTTTTCCGTGGTGGTGGCGACGAAACGCATGCCGTCGTCAATCACCAGGTTCAGGCGTGGATCGTCGTAGGCGCCGCTGGAGTGGTTCGGCAGGAACTCTTTGCACATATCGACCACGGTGCCGTCGATCTCGACCATGGTGATGTACTCGACACCGGCGTGCTTGGTCACTTCACGGAGCATGCCGCCGTCACCGCCACCAATGATCAGCACGCGCTTGACGCTGCCGTGGGCGAGGATTGGCACGTGGGTGAGCATTTCGTGGTAGATGAATTCGTCGGCTTCGGTGGTCTGGATCACGCCGTCCAGCGCCATGACCCGGCCCATGCGCGGGTTCTGGAAAATCACCAGGTGCTGGTGTTCGGTGCGCACTTCGTGCAGCAGTTTTTCCATGCGAAAGCGCTGACCGTAGCCCTCGTAGAGGGTTTCCAGGTACTCGCTGGTTTTGGTGACGGTCATGGTCAAGTGCTCCGATGAATGCGCGGGCGCCAATCGTGGGGGCGATTGCCCGGGAAAGGCGCGCATTCTACGTTGCCGAAGATGACAGGTAGAACCTCCCTTCATCAGCAAATCGCAATCCCTTGTAGGAGTGAGCCTGCTCGCGATAGCGGTTTTTCAGTCACTGACTCATTGACTGGAGGATAGCTATCGCGAGCAGGCTCACACCTACAGGGTATTGCGGTGTTCTCGGGATCAGCGTCAGATCCGCACGTTGCCCCGCGGTCCGGCAATCGCCCAGATGATCAGGCCCAGCACTGGCAGGAGGATGATCAGCAGCACCCAGACGATTTTCATCCCGGTGGTGGCGCCGCTTTTCAGCACATTGATGATGGCCCAGATGTCGAGGGCGAGGATGATCAGACCGATCAGACCGTTGAACGTGGAACCCATGGTGTCGCTCCAGAATAGTGGCATGCACTTTTAGGATAGACGGTCGCGCGCAGGGTTCCCTTTTATTGCTATCTCGCTCAGACGTGCACAGCGATCTTCAGCGCTTCGAGCGATGGCGCAGCGGCGATACCGACTTCGGCGCACAGCTCCAGCACCCGTGGCACGTCGTTGCCGTAGACCAGCACCACCTGCAGTTCGTCGTCGAGCAACTGGCTGAAGTTCATCAGTGTGTAACCGCCGTTTTCCTTGTTCAGGCTGCTCATCTGCACTTGGATGCGGTTAAGGGCGGTAAGTGCTTCGGTCTTGGCCAGTTGCTTGGGCTTGAGGTTGAAATCCACGCCCGGGCCGAACGAGGCAACGATCTGCGCAAACAGGTCAACGTAGGTGTCGGCCTGGAACAGCACGGTTTCCGGCAGGCTGCCGACCACGACCCACTCGCCCAACGCAATCGGGAATGTGTCGTCGTAGTTGATGTCCGGGTTGGCTGCCAGAAAGGCACCCGCATCGGCGTAAGCTTGCGCGGCTTCGTCAGCCACTTTCAGGATCTCGTCCTCGCCCATGCAGCCGGAGCTGATTTTGCTGATGAGTTCGACGAGTGCGGCTTTCATGAGGGCGGATCCTGTGGCGAAGGTGAATTTCGAGGGCGCGGAGGATAGCGCACAAAGCAAAAGATCGCAGCCTCGGCAGCGCCTACGCTCAGCGCTCATCCACGGAATGGCAGGCCAACGCGTTCAATGGAGGAGCTAGCGCAGGCTGCGATCTTTTGACGCCCGTCAGGCCAGCAGTTTTTCCAACTGAGCGGTGGTATCAACCGCCCCCATCGTGCGCGCCGCATCCAGCGCCGTCACGCCATTGGCGTCCTTGGCTTGCGCATTGGCCCCCTTGCTGATCAGGTAATCAACGATTTCAACGCGGTTGAACATCGCCGCCATCATCAGCGCCGTACGACCATCAAACGACGAGCCTTCAATCTCTGCGCCCGCTTCGACCAGCGCCTTGACCACCGGCAGATCGCCTTTGAACGCGGCGCCGGCAATCGGGCTCTGGCCGTTGCCATTGCGCATTTCCGGGTCGGCCTTGTGTTTAAGCAACACCTGCACCGCATCCAGATGGCCGTAATAGCTGGCCAACATCAACAACGTGTCACCCTTGCTGTTCTTCAGGTTGACTGGCAAACCGGCCGTGACCAGGCGATCAAGCATCTCGGCATCACCGTCGCGCGCCTTGTTGAAAACCTGCTCGGTGAATTCGGCAGCTTCTTCAGGGGTCATCTGGCGGCTTTGGTCGGACATGGGGCAACTCCACTTTCGGTCAATCGGAAAGCCGACAGTTTCCCGAGCGAGGCGCTGGCTGTCACCCCCTTTTTCTCAAGTCGAGCCATAGCCAGATTCAATAACGATGCTTGCCCTGATGAATTTCTGCCAACACTTCATCGGTGACCCGAACGTAAGTCTGCGTGCCGGGCAGCCATGCGAAGATCGGGTCATCCCCCGTCTGGCCGGGGTCGAAGCCTTCGTTCTTGAGTCGGGTTTTCTGGTATTTGAAGGTGCCGGTGGTCTCCATCTTGACCTTCACTCGCAGGAACAATGGCACGGCATAGGCTGGCATGCGCTCCCGGGCAAAAGTCAGCAACTCGGCGAAATCCAGCGTCGCAAGGGATTCCGCTGGCGTGATCGCCGCCATACCGGCGCGGCCGTTGGTATTGCAGATCTCCACGCCATAAGCCACCGCCTCGGAAATCTGCGGGTGTTGCAGCAGAAGATTTTCGACTTCGGTGGTCGAGACGTTTTCGCCCTTCCAGCGATAGGTGTCGCCGAGGCGATCGACAAATTGAGCGTGACCGAAGCCGATGTTGCGCAGCAGGTCGCCGGTGTTGAAAAAACGATCACCTTTGCTAAACACGTCGTGCAACACGACCTTGGCGGTTTTCTGTGGATCGGTGTAGCCGTCCAGTGGGGCTTTTTCGTCAATCCTTGCCAGCAAAAGTCCCTGCTTGCCTTTGCCGACCTTGCGCATGAATCCGTCAGGACTGCGGATTGGCTCACCGCTGTGATGGTCGTAGGCGACCAATTCCCAGGCCATCAGGGAGAAACCGATGGTGTTGTCGAAATTGAGAATGTTGGTGAATCCGATGTTGCCGTCGCTCGCCGCGTACAGCTCACAGATGTGCTCGACGGCGAAACGTGTCTTGAACTCGGCCCAGGCGCCGGGGCGCAAGCCGTTGCCAATCATCTTGCGCACATCGTGACGGCTATCATCGGCGCTGGCCGGTTGATCGACCAGATAACGGCATAGCTCGCCGACGTAACCGATGGTCGTCGCGCGGTAGCGGCGCACGTCGCTCCAGAACTGACTGGCGCTGAACTTGCGGCGGATCGCGAAACCCGAAGCACCGTTCACCGCCGAACCCCAGCACACGCAAAGACCGGTGGCGTGGTACAGCGGCAAGGTGCAATAGACGACGTCGTCAGGGCTCATATTGAGAGCGATCATGCCGAAACTGGCGGAGCTGCGCATCCAGCGACCGTGCTTGAACACCCCGGCCTTGGGCAGGCCGGTGGTGCCGGAGGTATAAATGTAGAAACACGGATCGTCGAAGAAGATCTGCTGGCTGCTCGGCGGATTCTCGCTGGAGGCGTCGGCACTGGCGCTGATCAGATTGACGTACCCGTCGGGCGCGATGCCCGGATGGCTGGAGGTGTCCTGATCGGCGACAAACCAGGTGCGCGGTGCAGTGATCGCTACTTGATCGCGAATCGCCGCATACGCTGCAAGCAGTTCTTCGCCCACAATGATCGCCACCGGCGCCACCAGATTCACGCTGTGGACAAGTGTGTCACGCGTCTGCGAGGTGTTGAGCAGCGCGCTGACCGCGCCGACCTTGGCCAGCGCCAGAATGGTCACCAGCAGTTCCGGGCGGTTTTCGATGAACACTGCGACCACGTCGCCCTTGCCGATGCCCTGCCCGTTCAGATAGTGAGCGATGCGGTTGGCCCACTGGTTGACCTGCGCATAGGTCAGCCGCACATCGCCGTGCAATAACGCCGGCCCCTCGGGATTGCGCAGCGTCGCTTGCTCGAATGTCCAGCCAAGGCCACAGCTTTGGGTCGGATCCGTGACGTTGGCCACCTTCATGCCCTTGACCACCCGCGGGATGGCTTTGGCAATCATCGGCAGTTTGCGGAGCATCATGCCCCAGGTAATCGTGTCGCTTGGCGCGTGACTCATGGAAGCTCCCCGTTCAACCTTGACGTGCAGGTCGATGTTTTTATTTTTCGGGCTTTGACTTGAACCAACCGGCGCATTCGAGCACGGGTCGAGGTCGAAAATACGTCAGCGCTTCTCGGGCTGTACACGCGGTTTTTGCAATGTTTTGTATCCGCTGCTCTTTAGCGAGCGCAGGTGATCTGCGGTTCAGCGATTGGTTCCATCGAATCGATATCGATCCCGCAAAATGCAGGATGCACGATGGCCATTCATGCAGTTTGCACGACCACCTGATTTTTCATTATTTTTATATCATTGATTTATAACGATTTTTTTATTTTCAAATGCTGGCACAATCGCTGCAACCTCCTCTGCATGCTTGCCATTCAAGTGCATACGGAGCTGAAAGACATGAGCCTGATCCAAGAAAAATTTACCTCCCTGTTCTCCAACTTCGACGTCACCACTGCGCCACGTCCCGATGGCGGGATCCTGCTGACCCTGCGCAGCAGCGACGGCAAAGTGTTCAAACGCGCACTGACTTATCAACAACTGCATGCCGGCGACCAACTGTCGTGGGCGATCAGTGCAATTCGTCGTGACCTGGCAGAACAAGCCAGTGAGTTGCCGCAAATTGCCATGCTGCAGAGCCAGCAGCGTTTTGCTCTGCCGACATATCACTCGCTGTAATTTTCAAAGCGCATTAGACAAAACAGGCCGTGGAGCTTCCGCTTCACGGCCTGTTTTTTTATGC
>NZ_JBFUIR010000061.1:0-31709 GCF_056401755.1 Pseudomonas sp. P4_D7
CCTTCGCGAGCAAGCTCGCTCCCACAGGGGGCTGCGGCGGTTTCAAGATCCGCGAAAACCCTTATTCCGTAAATTGTCCGAGAGCCTTTCATGCCCGAATCCGCCAACGTCCTCAGTGCCCCGATTGCCCACAAGGCGCCCGGTGCCGACCCGTATGCCTGGCTGCAGGAGCGCGACACCGACGCGGTACTCGATTACCTCAAGGCCGAAAACGCCTACCAGGAAGCGCAAACCGCCGATCAGGCCGAGCTGCGTGAAAGCCTGTTCGAAGAGATCAAGGGCCGGATTCTGGAAACCGACCTGTCCCTGCCCTCGCCGTGGGGCCCTTACCTGTATTACACGCGCACCACAGCGGGCGATGAATACGCCCGGCATTACCGCTGCCCGCGTCCGGCGGACGACAGCCTGAGCCTCGATGAAAGTCGCGAACAACTGCTGCTCGACCCGAATGTACTGGCCAACGGCGGTTTCTTCTCGCTGGGTGCATTCAGTATCAGCCCGGATCACCAGCGTCTGGCCTACAGCGTCGACGCTTCGGGCGATGAGATTTACACGTTGTTTGTCAAGGAACTGGCCAACGACAAAGTCAGCGAACTGGAATTCGAAGACTGCGACGGCAGCATGACCTGGGCCAACGACAGCCTGACCCTGTTCTTCGGCGTACTCGACGACACCCATCGTCCACACAAGCTGTTCCGTTACCGCCTCGACGGCACCGCTGCCGAAGAAGTTTTCCACGAGCCGGACGGGCGTTTCTTCCTGCACTGCTACCGTTCCAGTTCCGAGCAGCAACTGCTGTTGTCGCTGGGCAGCAAGACCACCAGCGAAGTCTGGGCGCTCGACGCCCACCAGCCGCACCTGCCGTTCACTTGCCTGGCGCCGCGGGTCGAGGATCATGAATATGATGTCGATCACGGCCTGCTCGATGGCCTGTGGACGTGGTTTATCCGCACCAACCGTGACGGCATCAACTACGCGCTGTATCAGGCACCGGACAGCGGCACCGCGCCGACCGAAGCCGACTGGCAGAACCTGATCCCCCACAGCGATACGGTGATGCTCGATGGCGTCAGCCTCAACACCGAGGCCATGACCCTGAGCCTGCGCGAGGGCGGCCTGCCGATCATAGAAGTTCACCCACACGGTCTGGCGCCGTATCGCGTGCAATTGCCGGACGCGGCCTACAGTCTCTATGTGCAAAACAGCCTGGAGTTCGAGAGCGACCGCATTCGCCTGCGCTATGAGGCGTTGAACCGTCCGGCGCAAGTTCGCCAACTGATCCTCGCCAGCGGCGAACAAGCAGTGTTGAAAGAAACCCCGGTGCTCGGCCCGTTCGACGCCGATGCCTACGTCAGCCAACGCCTGTGGGCGACTGCGCCGGACGGTACGCAAGTACCGATCAGCCTGGTGATGAAGCGCGACATGGTTGGCAAAGCCGTGCCGCTGTATCTCTACGGTTATGGCGCTTACGGTTCGAGCCTTGATCCGTGGTTTTCCCACGCCCGCCTGAGCCTTCTGGATCGTGGCATGGCCTTCGCGATTGCGCATGTGCGCGGCGGCGGTGAATTGGGCGAGGCCTGGTATCGCGCCGGTAAGCAGGAACACAAACACAACACCTTCAGCGACTTCATTGCCTGCGCCGAATTTCTGATCCTCAACGGCATTACCACGGCCGATAAACTGGCGATCAGCGGCGGCAGCGCGGGTGGTTTGCTGATTGGCGCGGTGCTCAACCAGCGTCCGGATCTGTTCGGCGTGGCAATTGCTGAAGTGCCGTTCGTCGATGTGCTCAATACCATGCTCGACCCGGAACTGCCGCTGACCGTTACCGAGTACGACGAGTGGGGCAATCCCGAAGAGCCGGAGGTTTACGAGCGGATCAAGGCTTATGCGCCGTACGAAAACGTCAGTGCGCAGGATTATCCAGCGACGCTGGTGATCGCCGGTTACAACGACAGCCGCGTGCAGTACTGGGAAGCGGCCAAGTGGGTGGCGAAACTGCGTGCATCCAAAACCGACGACAACGTGCTGCTGCTCAAGACTGAACTGGGCGCCGGGCATGGCGGGATGAGCGGGCGTTATCAGGGATTACGTGACGTAGCACTCGAATACGCATTTGTTTTCAAGGTTCTGGGTCTGGCCTGAGGAACTCCGTCGGTCACTTGGGTCTTAATTGCAGACCCAAGAGGCCGATACCCCACAGATCCCCAGTAGGAGTGAGCCTGCTCGCGATAACGGTATGTCAGTTAAAGATGATTTGAATGACCGACCGCTATCGCGAGCTGGCTCACTCCTACAAGGGACCGTGTGAAGCCTGAAACAGTGAAAACAAAAAGACCGTGACGACATGTCAGAACCGACCTTCCTGAACAACGAAATCCGCGACTGGCTGATGGACTGTGGCCTGTTCGATCAATTGCAGCTGGCCGACTTTGCGGCCGCTTCCGGCTACTTCAGCATCAGCACCGTGGCTGAAGGCGAGGCGATTTTCCGCGAGGGCGATGCCGGCAGTTTCATGTGCATCCTCCACACCGGCCAGGTCGCCGTGCAGAAAACCGGCCCCGATGGCCAGGTAATCACCATGGCCACCCTGCGCAGCGGTCGGGCCTTCGGCGAAATGGCCGTGCTCGATGGCGAACGACGCTCGGCAACGTGCGTGGCGGCGACAAACTGTCAGCTATTGAACCTCGGCAAGGATTCGCTGGAAAAAATGCTCAACGACGCGCCGAAGATCGCCGCGAAGATCATCCGCGCCCTCGCCGTCTCGCTGTCGAAACGCCTGCGCATGGCCGACGGTCAACTGGCGGCGCAACAGGTTTAACCGCCGGGGTTTTTCGCTTTGGTGCCGCCTGGCTCAATGCCCGGCACCGGTTGATCCTTGCTCGGCGGGCTGGGCATTTCAATCGGCACCAGCGGCGGGCTGCCACTGCCAGCGCCAGACTTGGGAATGTTGATCGGCGTGATCTGCGGATACGGTGTCGGTGTAGCGGTGCCAGGCGAGCCGGGTTGCGGCGCCGGGCTGACTGGAACGACCTGCTGCGCCTGCACTGCAGTAATCGAGAGCGCGGCCAGGGCAATGACCGTTAGAATGGTGCGCTTCATCAAGGGCTCCGTTTGGCCTTAGTCTGCGCTCAGGCTACTCCCAACGGGCCTGCTTGCCTTCCCCCTTGTAGAGATTTCCATGAAACGTTTCGTTCTGCTCGACACCACCCCGATCCCTGAAAGCGGCGGTGCCCTGTGCCTGTTCGAGTATGGCGAGGATTTTGTCATCAAGATCCAGGGCGGCGACGGCGGACAATTGATGAACACGCGCATGCACGGTTCCGAAGATGCGCTGGCCGAAATTCCGTGCCGCAAGGTCGCTGGCCGGCCGAATTCGCGGGTGCTGATCGGCGGTCTGGGCATGGGGTTCACCCTCGCCTCCGCGCTCAAGCATCTGGGCAAGACTGCCGAAGTGGTGGTCGCGGAGCTGGTCCCCGGCGTGGTCGAGTGGAACCGTGGCCCGCTCGGCGAAAAGTCCGGTCGACCGCTGCTGGATCCGCGCACGGTGATCCGTCAGGAAGACGTGGCCAAGGTCCTGCAAAGTGAGCAGAACGGTTTCGACGCAATCATGCTCGACGTCGACAACGGCCCCGAAGGCCTGACCCAGAAAGCCAACAGCTGGCTGTACTCCGCCGCTGGTCTGAATGCCTGCGCCAAAGCCCTGCGCCCGAAAGGCGTGCTAGCGGTGTGGTCGGCCAGCGCCGACCGGCTGTTTTCCGACAAATTGAAGAAGGCCGGTTTCAAGGCCGAAGAAGTCCAGGTCTTCGCCCACGGCAACAAGGGCACGCGCCACACGATCTGGATTGCCGAGAAGCTCAAGGGCTGAGCTAAACTCTGCGTATAACCGTCATCAGTCTTTTACAAAGGTGAACCCATGAGTTCGTCCACCCCAACCAACACGTCGAAGCTGGATCGCATCCTCGCCGACAACCAGCGCGACAAGGAAATGGGCTACCGCGACAAAGCCCTGAAGATGTACCCGCACGTCTGTGGCCGCTGTACCCGTGAGTTTTCCGGCAAGCGCCTGAGCGAACTGACCGTGCACCACCGCGACCACAACCACGACAACAACCCGCAGGACGGCTCGAACTGGGAGCTGTTGTGCCTGTATTGCCACGACAACGAACACTCGCGCTATACCGACCAGCAGTATTTCAGCGAAGGCTCGCTGAGCACGCCGAAGATCGCCAAGGCGACGCATAACCCGTTTGCTGCCCTCGCCGGCCTCATGAAGAAAGAAGATTAAAGTTCTTCATTGGCCTGACTGGCCCCTTCACGAGCAAGCTCGCTCCCACAGTGGTTTTGTGTATGACACCGATCCAGTGTGGGAGCGAGCTTGCTCGCGAAGGCGGCCGCTCAGGCACCGCCATTCCATGATCTGACCACAACCGTTCAATCCCCGTATAATCGCGCTCTTTTTCCCGAAGGCACCCCGCTCGTGGCAGACAAACGGTACAGCTGCATTGGTTTGTATAACCCCAAATCACCGGAAAACGTCGGTTCGGTGATGCGCGCCGCAGGCTGCTACGGCGTGGCGTCGGTGTTCTACACCGGCAAGCGTTATGAACGCGCCGCCGACTTCGTCACCGACACCAAACGCGTGCACTACGACATCCCGCTGATCGGTATCGACGATCTGAAAAAGATCCTCCCGCTCAACTGCGTGCCCGTCGCCGTGGAACTGGTCGAAGGCGCCCGCCCGCTGCCGGAATACACCCACCCGGATCGCGCCCTGTATATCTTCGGCCCCGAAGACGGTTCGCTGGACAAAGAGATCCGCGACTGGTGCGAAGACGTCGTGTACATCCCGACCACCGGCTGCATGAACCTCGCCGCCACGGTCAACGTCGTGCTTTACGACCGCATGGCCAAGGGCTTGAACACCCGCTCCGGGCCCAAATTCCGCTGAAACATCGCAGATCCGATGGAACGAGCTGACCGCTCCGGCAGTCAGCTTGTTTATCCATTACTCATTGCCTGGAGAAAGATCATGACCGAGCTCAAACGTGTCGAACGTATCGAATCCACCCCGTTCCAGAGCCGTTCCGAGCAGAACGTCGAAGGCTGGGAGCGCATCGGCTCGCTGGCGGGCGGCGTGATCATGGTCGGCAAGGGCCTGCGCCGTGGCGGTGTGTTCGGTTTGATTCAGGTGGCGATTGGCGGCGTGGCCATGGCGCGCGGGATTACCGGGCACAGCTCGATGAAAAGCCTGATCGAGAAGAGTCGTCAGGACATGAACAATGTGCGGGCGAAGATCGAACGGGCCGGGGAAGAGTTGAGCAAGCTGAAAGCCAATGCCGAGGCGGCGACCAGCACCGCCACCGTGACCGGCAATGATTCGGTGAAATCGCCGAAAGCCGGGGTTTGATCCAAGAGTTGCGGTGGGGCTAATGACCCCTTCGCGAGCAGGCTCGCTCCCACCTTTTGAAATGCATTTCCCTGTGGGAGCGAGCCTGCTCGCGGAAGCGGTATTACTGAAGCAACGCGGTATCAAGGACTTTCGAGGACTCGCCGAGCACGCTCTCGGCCAGTTGCACAAATTCCTTGGTGCTCACTGTCCCCAAATGCATCGCCCCCCGCAACACATCATCCAGCGAGCGCTTGTTGCGTGTCTTCAGGCGAATCTCGCCATCCAGCTCCTGCAACAGCACCACCGCTTTCGCCACCTGCGCCGGGCTGATCTGCTCGCCGCGCAACGTCGTGACTTTCTGGCCGTCCCTGGCCAGCTTCGTCTGTAGCGCCTGATAACGTTCATCGCTCATGCCGCCGGCACGGCGCACCAGTTCAATGGCGTAATACTCGGCAAAACCCTCGCTGATCCAGTCGCTGCGCTGCTCGTCGTTAATCCGCCCGAACACCTGCGCCAGCTCGCGCACCAGCGCACTGTTGCCGCTTTCGCTGACCAGCGGCAATCGCGTGTTCACGTAGATGGATTCATGTGCGCCGAGGCTGCCGCGCCACATCGGGTCATTGGCACCGACGATCAACAGTTTAGCCGGATGGCGTGGATAAACCGCCTGCACCTGCGGCCAGACGAACGTAAGCAGGGTCAGCACGTCCATCCGGCGCATGCCCTGCCCTTGCGGCGAAGCCACGGTGACTTCGGTTTCGCCCAGGCGCGTACGGCGGCTGCCGAGATGGCCGGCGAGCATCCAGCCCGTCGGACGATCAAACAGGCGTGACGGGTTGTCGATGCGGAATTTGTTCTTGCCGATACGCGGCCAGGCGGTTTCGATACTTTTCCAGCCATCGGGCAATTCGAATTGCAGGCGCGCGACCAGTTCGGTGCCGTCCTGCTGATCGAGTTTGGCTGGCGGCACCAGTTCATCGCCACGCATCAATGCCCAGCTGGGGGTCATGCGGGTGTCGAAACTGCCGTTCTTGCGTCCGTGGCTGATGCGCACGCGGTAAGTCAGGCTGGCCTTGTCACTGGTCGGGCGCCAGACGCCCCGGGCGTTTTTGCCGGGGGTCAGCAGCCATTGGCCGTCTGCCTTGAAGTCGCTGTAATGGCTGCCGTCGCCAAGGTCGAAATCGAGACTGCGCACCGCCTCGCCTTTGCCCAGGGTCAGGCGCACCTCGGCCTGATCGCTTTGCGGCAACAGGCGCACGTGATAATCCAGATCGACTTTCTTCGCCGCCCACACCGGGGCGCTTAGCGCCAGCAGCGCCATCATCAACGCTCGCTGCAATCCGACAGCCATACGCACTCCTTGGTAAAGCTTGAATCAGCAGGTATCAGCCCGCGCGGAAAATCAGGTGATCTTCCCAGTCATCCTCCGGCACGCTGCCTTCGGCGAGCATGCGCCCGGACTGGGAAATCCGCTCGTGGTGCACCGCGTCGCGATCGCCGCAGACCAGGTGGTGCCACAACGGTAGATCCTTGCCCTCGCTGACCAGTCGATAACCGCAGGTCGGCGGCAGCCATTTGAACTCTTCGGCCTGCCCCGGGGTGAGCTGGATGCAGTCCGGGACAAACTTGATGCGGTTCGGATAATCGCTGCACTGGCAGGTTTTCAGGTCCAGCAGTTTGCAGGCAATGCGCGTGTAATAAACGCTGTTGTCCTCCTCATCCTCAAGCTTTTGCAGGCAGCACAGCCCACAGCCGTCGCACAGCGATTCCCATTCCTGGTGATCGAGTTGATCGAGGGTTTTGCGTTTCCAGAACGGTTCGACTTTGGCGGCCATGGCTCAAGCATCAACATCAGGTGGTGAAAAGGCCGCCAGTCTAGTGCCCAAGGCCTTGCGGGCCAAGCGCCGGCGACTGCCGGTTGCGCGGGGCTTGTCAGTTTTTGTGGCGGCGCGTAGCTTTGCCAGTCGCAAGGAGCCTTGCCCGCAAGCCATTAACGCTCGACCGCGTTGCATTGTGGTGAACCCTCAGGCTCGGAAAACCCCATCGCTCAGCGCAACTGATCCCGCCGGGTTTTCATTCAAATCCCTGACTCAAACGTAGCAAGGAATCTCTTGATGAGTGCCAACCCACGCGTTGCCGATTACGCCATTCACCCGCAATTCACCGACCGCTGGTCGCCGCGCGCCTTCACTGGCGAAGCGATCCCGGAAGAAACCCTGCTGAGCTTCTTCGAAGCCGCACGCTGGGCGCCCTCGGCGTACAACTCGCAGCCTTGGCGTTTCCTCTATGCGCGTCTCGATACGCCAAACTGGGAGCGTTATCTGGGTCTGCTCAACGAATTCAACCGTAGCTGGGCGCAGCATGCCTCGGCCTTGGTAATCGTGATTTCGAAAACCACCTTCACTGCACCAGGCGCCACTGAAGAAACCCCGGCGCTGTGGCATACCTTCGACACCGGCTCGGCGTGGGGCCATCTGGCGCTGCAAGCAAGCCTCAGTGGCTGGCACACCCACGGCATGGCCGGGTTCGATCAGGAACTGACGCGCAAGGAGCTGAACATTCCTGAAGGTTATGCGCTGCATGCGGCCGTTGCCGTCGGCAAGCTCGGTGACAAGGCAACGCTGGCTGAATACCTGCAGGCCCGTGAAGAGCCGAGCCCGCGCCGCCCGCTGAATGAACTGGCGGCGGAAGGCGACTTCACCCTCTAAGCCACAGCGCAAAACCAAGTGTAGGAGTGAGCCTGCTCGCGATGAGGCCGTGTCAGTCGACATTAATGCTGTCTGACACACCGCCATTCGGCGCCGAACTGTGCCCGGTCAGCAGCAAGCCCCAAGCGGTCCAGAATGGATGGCGTTGCGGCAGTGGCTCCTGACGGCAAACGTCGATCACCGCCCCCGCCAGATGGCCTTCCTTCAACGCTTCCACCAGGTCGGCATCGACCACCGCGACACCGCGCCCGGCGTTGATGAACAACCCGGTTGGCTTGAATTGCTTGAACAGCGCCGCGTCGTAGATATCGTGGGTGTGTTCGGTGTTCGGCAGCAGATTGACCACGTAATCCACTTCACCCACCAGTCGCGGCAGATCAGCCATCGAACCGACCTCGACAAACGGCGCCTGCTCACGGGCGCTGCTGGCAATCCCGTACAGCTCTATGCCGAACGGCAGCAGGAACTGCGCGACACTCTGGCCGATATCGCCGGTGCCGACGATCAGCACTTTGCGCCCGACCAGGCTCTGGCCGCTGCGGTTGTCCCATTTACGCTCGACCTGGCTGACCAGTCGCGCCAGCACTTCGCGCTCATGGCCAAGAATGTAGGTCAGCACATACTCGGCCATCACCTGACCGAAAATCCCCACTGCACGGGTCAAACGGTAATCGCGGCGCAAGCCGTCAGCGAGCAAAGGTGTGATACCGGCCCAGGTCGATTGCAGCCATTGTGGCTGGTGCCCCTGGCGCAACAGAGTCGCGAGCAAATCCGGCTGCCCCAGCCACACCGGACAATCGGCGGCCTGACGGGCCAGCTCGGCGGAATCACCGCTGGTCAGTACTTCAAGCTCGGGTGCTGCCTGACGCAGCAGCCGGGCGTATATCGCGTGGTCGTGTTCGGCAATCAGAACGCGCATCTTCAAACCTTTCGCAAACCGTGCAGACAGCCGCCGGATTCGGGCGGCCATCGCGGTAAAAACAGTTCCAGGGTAAACCGAGACTCAGAACAGAGCCGCGCAGATCAGACCGGGTCGTTGCGTCGCAGCAACTCTTCGGGCAAGTGCTCGATGTACTCGTCCTCGGCCGGCGGCATTTGCAGGTGGTAGCCCTGCTTGTCGAGGTTTTCCAGGACCACGACGATGTCCTCGCTGGCCAGTTTGCGCTCAGGCGTCAACACCAGACTGAAGGCAAATATGGCTTTGCCGAAAGCCGCCATCAGGGCCTCGGGCACGCGTTCCAGCTCATCGCTCTTGAGCACATAGAGATACATGCCCTTGCGCTTCGAGCTTTGGTAAATAGAGCAAATACGTTTCAAGGCTGTTCTCCGGCGGTGGCCAGGCTGTCGAGCAGCTTCTGGCCCATGAGTTCGCGGCGCCAGCCACGCAACGACTCAGGCAATTGGTAAGGACCCTCGGGGTAGCCACTTTTGACCAGGGCTTCGAGGGTTTTCTTGCGCAGCATCAGTTCCGGGGCAATGCCCAGGCGCTCGGCCTCAGCCTGGCCCAATGCGCGCAATTGTTTGATCAACGCGGCGGCTTCGATCGGCAAGGGCTCCGCTACGGCGGGCGGCCATTGATCAGGCCCCACACTGCCAGAGCGCTTGATCAGATCAAGCAGAAATTGGCCGTCCTGACGCACGGTACGCGGGTGCATGTCTTCGATTTTGCCCAGCGCCGCGAGGTTGTCCGGTTGCGTGCGGGCCAGTGGCCACAGCGAATGCTCGCGGACGATGCGGTTGCGCGGCAGATCGCGGGCGCGGGCTTCCTTTTCCCGCCAGGCGCACAGTTCACGCAGAACCGCCAGTTGCGCACGCGAGAGTTTCCACGCCAGTTTGGCCTCGCGATAGACCTCGTACGGGTCGGTTTCACGGCGCAGGTTGGCGACCAGCTCAGCGCCGTCCTCCAGCACCCAGGCGAATTTGTCGTCAGACAGTTTCGGTCGCAGCTGTACGAAAACCTCCGCCAGATGCACGGCATCTTCGGCGGCGTAGCTGATTTGCGTCTCGGACAACGGACGCTGCAACCAGTCGGAACGGGTCTCGCCCTTCGGCAGTTCAATGCCGAGCACTTCCTGCACCAGTCGCGAATAACCCATCGAGAACCCGAGGTTCAGGTAAGCGGCGGCCAGTTGCGTGTCGAACATCGGGGCCGGCAGGCTGCCGGTCAGGCGCAACAGCACTTCGAGGTCTTCGCTGCAGGCGTGCAGGACTTTGAGTACCGCCGGGTTCTCCAGCAACGCAGCCAGCGGTTGCCAGGCATTGATGGTCAGCGGATCGATCAGGTAGGCGCGTTTGCCGTCGCCCACCTGCAACAGGCCGGCAATCGGGTAGAAGGTGTCGACCCGCATGAATTCGGTGTCGAGGGCAACGAACGGCAGCTGCTGCCACTCGGCGCAAAACTGCGCGAGGCTTTCGTTGTCGCGAATCCAGTGAATATCGATGGCCACACGGCTCTCCCTTGAAGAATGGCGCGCAGTATATATCGCCACTGGCGATTTACGCGCCTGTGAAGGGCAAGAGCTGTAACGAAATGTCCTGCCAGAGAGCAAGAATAGTCTGACAAAAGAAGCAGAAAGCCCCGTCGTATCAGAACGACGGAGCCGATTGGCCTCAGTCCTTGGCGAGTACGCCGTCGATCACCGCACCACGGCAACCGGCAAACATGTCCAGACCCGGCTGATAGACCTTGCTCCTGACCTCAAGCAGGCCAAGCATCGAGTGGAACAGGTTGTCCTGGCTCAGTGGTTTGTCGCGGCTCATTTGCAGGCAATGCGTGTCGACCGAATAAGCCTTCTGATAGTTATCGGAGAACCACGCCAGCATCGCTACATGCTTTTGTTGCTCTGGCGCCAACATGTAAGGCGTACCGTGCAGGAACAAGTTGTACTCGCCCAGCGACTCACCGTGGTCCGACAGGTACAACATCGCGGTATCAACTTTGTCCTGATTAATGCGCAATACATCGATCAGGCTCGACAGCACGTGATCGGTATACACCAGCGTGTTGTCGTAACCGTTGACGATACTTTCGCGGCTGCAATTGTTCAGCGCGTTACTTTCACACACCGGGGTGAAGTGCTCGTATTCCTTGGGATAACGCTTGAAGTATTCCGGGCCGTGACTGCCCATCTGGTGCAAAACCAGCACGGTGTCCTTGTCCAGATGGTCGATAAAACTTTGCAGACCTTGCAGGAGGATTTCGTCGCGGCATTCGCTGTTGGCACACAGCGCCGGGTCTTTCAGGTTGCTGACATCTTGCAGGGTGACCCGGTCGCAAGTGCCTTTGCAGCCGGACTGGTTGTCACGCCAGATCACATCGATACCGGCACGTTTGAGCACATCGAGCAGGCCTTCCTCATTCTTCGCCTTGCTGGCGTCATAATCCTTGCGGCCCATGTTGGAGAACATGCACGGCACCGATACCGCCGTTTCCGTCCCGCAGGAATGCACGTCAGTGAAAGCGATCAGGCCGGCTTCCTTATCGAGTGTCGGCGTGGTGTCACGGTGGTAACCGAGGATGCCGAAGTTCTCCGCCCGGGCACTTTCACCCACCACCAGCACGGTCAGCGATTTACGCGGTTGAAGCTTCACATCCGGATTGCGCTCGGCGTCCTCGCCGATCTTGATGAATGGCTGCCGCGCCGAGACCACTTGCTCACGTAGATAACCCGCCGAAGCACCGATGTAATTACTGGGCACCAGCATCAAGCGAATTTCGTGGTGATTGCGAAACAGCGATGACAAGCCCTGATAGTTGGCCAGCGCCACCCCACCAATCACCGCCACAGAAGCAACACCGACAATAACTTTGCTGATTAACTCACGGTGCCATCGACGATAGTTGACTGGCACTTTCCACAACAACCAGGACGGTAATACACCGAGCAACAGAATATAAGCAAACAACTTCAACGAGAGCAGATCACGCACTTCCGTTGCATTGGTTTCGGCAAAGTTGCGAAACATGCCGGCATCGATCATGACGCCATATTGACTCATGAAATAAGCCACGCCGGCGCTGATCAGAAATATCAGGGTCAACAGCGGCTTGAGCAACGGACGGAATGCCAGAAGCGTCAGCACGATGTTGAATGCCGCAAGGATCATCACCCCGAACGCCACGCGCATGGCGATGCCCTTGCCATCGGCGGCGGTGATCTCGAACAGGTGCTGCCAAAGGACAAAATTGCAGCCAATTAAAAGAAAGGCGCTGGCAATCAACGTCACCCATTCCGGGCGCACGGCTTTTAACTTCAACATAGAAATGGGCGATTCCTGAAAAGAAGAGCCTCGGTCAATGACAGAAATTTCGATTGTGAAAATTTCATTAACTAAGGCACGAGAAACTTTAAGCAGGCAACCATCAATTTTTTGTGAAAAAGACGCCAACGATTAGTTGGCTTTCGGCAAAGCGATGAAACGTGTGACGTATTTGAGAATGGTTCGGGTTTTATTCAGAAAAACAGCACGGCTGTCCATTGTGGGAGCGAGTCTGCTCGCGAAGAGGCCGGCACATTCAACACTTTTGCCGACAGACAATCCGCTTTCGCGAGCAGGCTCGCTCCCACAGAGAGTGGGAATATCGACTTTTTAAATACTGCTGTGGGTTTTCTGGTTTGCCCGGACCAGACCGCTCCGCGCTTAATCATCTGCCCCACCCAAAGGTCTGATGATGGAAAACGTCCGCGCTACCGCTCGCCCCGCTGTCTGGTTGATGCTCGCGATCATGCTCGTCGCCCTCAATCTGCGTCCATCGATGGCGGCGCTGGGTCCGTTACTGTCGGCCATTCGCACTGACATCCCGCTGAGTTTCAGCGTCGCGTCGCTGCTGACCATGCTGCCAGTGATGGCGATGGGTCTGGCGATGTTTTTCGGCATTGGCATCAGTCAGCGGCTGGGCGAACAACGGACGGTGTTGCTGTCCTTGCTGATCATTGGCCTGGCGACGCTGTCGCGGCTGTTTATCGAATCGGCAGCCGAAATGATCGTCAGCGCGGTGCTGGCTGGCGTCGGCATTGCGTTGATTCAGGCATTGATGCCGACGCTGATCAAATCGCGCTTCGCCGACAATGTCGCGCTGTGCATGGGTTTATATGTCACGTCGATCATGGGTGGAGCGGCCATTGCGGCCTCGTTCGCACCGCTGGTGATGCTGCAAACCGGGAGCTGGCGCGGCGGTTTGGCGATCTGGGCGATCCTGGCATTCATCGCGCTGCTGTTCTGGTGGTCGCAACGCAACCAGCTGTCCTCCACGGTGACGGCGACAGCCGGCAAGGATTCGTTCTTCAAGTATTCCCGTGCCTGGTTGCTGGCCCTCTTCTTTGGTCTGGGGACAGCGTCCTATACCTGCGTGCTGGCCTGGCTCGCGCCGTACTACGTGGAAAACGGCTGGAGCGAACAGAACGCCGGGCTGCTGTTGGGTTTGCTGACGGCCATGGAGGTGATTTCCGGTCTGGTGGTTCCGGCTATCGCCAATCGCAGCCGGGATCGGCGTGTGATTCTGATGACGCTACTGGCTCTGATCATCGGCGGATTTTGCGGCCTGATCCTCAGCCCGCAACAATTCAGCCTGCTGTGGCCATGCCTGTTGGGGCTGGGCATTGGCGGGTTGTTCCCGATGAGCCTGATTGTCTCGCTTGATCATCTCGACAACCCGCAACGTGCCGGTGGCCTGACTGCATTTGTGCAAGGCATTGGCTATCTGATTGCTGGTCTCTCGCCGCTGATGGCTGGAATGATCCGCGATCAACTGGGCAGCTTCGAGTGGGCGTGGTGGTCGTTGACCGCGGTAATGGTGGTGATGCTGTTGATGGTATGGCGCTTCGATCCCCGGCATTACGCGAGGCACTTTTCCTGATCGGGCTAAAGGCGTCTGGCCATCTTTCTGCGGTTTGCCCCGTGACGTCGTGTTACTAAAACTTTCTGTCCCACAACTGACTGTGAAACGTCCTACAGGGCTTTGTCCTGGCACCATCGTTCCGTTAGGATCATTCGCACACGTTTGCGCGGATTCAGCGCAAGGAGCACAGCGAGACGGAACGGATGCTGAACAGTAACTTGCTTAGAAAGCTCGACATGCAGGATCTCATGGTGTTCGTCGCTGTTTATGAGCAGAGCAGCGTCACCGATGTGTCAGAAACCCTGTTCGTCAGCCAGTCCACGGTCAGCTACTGTTTGAAAAAACTGCGCACCAGTTTCGAAGACGAACTGTTTATCAACACCCGCACCGGCATGCGTCCGACCTACAAGGCCAGCACCATGTACGGGCATGTGCAGAAGATCCTCGAAAGCATCAACCTGTGCCACGCCGGTGCCCCCACGTTCGACCCGACCCGACAAGCCGTCACCTTCAACATCTGCGCCCCGGAATACTTCGAGCAACTGATTCTGCCGCGCCTGCTGAAGCGTTTCGATTTCGATGATTTGCCGGTGATGGTCAACATGCACAAGTTCGAGACCGATGTCCCGGCGGATGAGCTGCGCGACGGCAGCCTCGATCTGGTGATCAGCTTCGGCCCCAACTTCCACCGTCATCACGCTGACCTGAAATCACAAATGCTGCTGGAGGACGATCTGGTCTGCGTCTTCGACAAACGCGCCACGCCACTGGAGCCACGCCTGAGCCTGCAGGCTTTTACCGAACGCCGGCACGTGTTCCCGACGCCATGGACGTCGACCACCAACATGGTCGATGGCTGGCTGGCGCGGCAGGCGCAGAAGCGTCAGATCGTCGCGCGCTCGAACAGCTACAGCGCGGCATTGAAAATGATCACGGGGACCGACTTCATCCTCACCCTGCCGCGCCGTATCCAGCGTTTACTGACCAACGAGGCGGTGTTCAATCACTGCGAGGCGCCAAATGGCTTGCCGGGCTTTACCCTCGACATGCAATGGAGCCAGAGCGTTGATCAGGACAGCGCCAATCTGTGGTTGCGCGAGCAGGTGGTCAAGGTGTGCAGCGAACTCGAAGCGGCCTGAGTCCTACACGCCAATCGCGGTTTTGCTGTAGGACTCGCGATCCATGTCGACCAGTTCGACACACAGCTGCACCTCGACACCGGCCGGCCATTCGCACAGGTCCTGCAAGACTGCCAACAGGCTCTCTGACAACTGCTTCTTGATCTGCGGCGAACGCCCGCTGAGCAGCGCCAGCTTCACATAGACGAAGGCGCGCTCGGCCATGGCGGTTCCGACCTTGAAGGTCTCGACTTTCACCGCACGACTTTTGATATCGAACTCCGCCGCGAACTGACCAGAGCCCACCAGGGTGTTGTTGAGCCGCATCAACGCGACATCGGCGTTCAACTGCGGCAGGTTGGCGGTGTATTCCATGTGCAGGTGTGGCATTGCAGGTCCCCAGTCAGTTGGCAGAAAGGTCGTACATATAGCACAGCTCTGCCCTACCTTCCCGGGGACTTTCACATATCAATGTGGGAGCGAGCTTGCTCGCGAATGCGATCGTTCAGCGACACTTAAGGTGCCTGATACACCGCTTTCGCGAGCAAGCTCGCTCCCACAAAGTGTGTGTTATGGCTCAGGATGGCGTCAGTGGCCGCTCGCTCATGAACTGCTCCAGCCTGGAGCGCAACCAGCGCTCCGCCGGATCGCTGTCGACGTGGCTGAGCCAGACCATCGACAAATCCAGCGTCGGTGTTTTAAACGGAAACGGCTCCTTAAACAGCAATCCGGAAGTGGCCATGGCTGCCGCCGCGTAATCCGGCAGACTGGCAATCAAGTCAGTGCCCGCCAGCAGCGCCGGCAACGCGCTGTATTGCGGCACCGACAGCACCACTTGGCGAGTACGACCGAGTTCGGCCAGCCACTCATCAGCAAAACCACTGACGTTGGCCGTGTGCGAAACCAGTACATGGGGGCGCGCGCAATATTCATCCAGCGTCAGCGGTGTATCACTGGCGTCGGCGCGCAGGATGCTCGGCTGGATGTGCCGCAGCAATTTGCGCTTGGCATTGGCCGGCAGGCCTCGGGTCTGGCTGATGCCGACCGTGATGTCGCCCGCCGCGAGCAGATCGGGGATGCGCCAGTAATCGACGTGTTGCACCACAAACACCACGTTCGGCGCTTCCTGGCGCAGCGCACGCAACAGCGGCGGCAACAGGCCGAATTCGACGTCATCGGACAGACCGATGCGAAACGTCATGGTGCTCACGGCCGGATCGAAATCGCGGGTCAGGCTCAGCGCCACCGACAGCGAATCCAGCGCAGGTTTGAGATGGCGGAAAATATCTTCGGCGCGGGCGGTCGGTTCCATGCGGTGGCCGACGCGGATGAACAGCGGATCATTGAGCATGGTGCGCAAGCGATTGAGCGCCGAGCTGATGGTCGGCTGGCCGAGAAACAGCTTCTCGGCCGCCCGGGTCACGTTGCGTTCGAGCATCAAGGTCTCGAACACCACCATCAGGTTGATGTCAGCCTTGCGTAGTTCATTGCGGTTCATCCATTGCCCCCTGCCCCCCGGAATACCGGCAGTGTAGAAAGGCCGGGGCCCCGGCGTCCATCACCACGCTGCGTCAGTTCACCGTCAGGCGTTTCAAGCCCAGCGCCATGACCCGTGAATCGTCATTGATGCCCAGTTGTTCAGGGCTGATGGCGTCGGGCAATTGCAGCTCGATCGTCAGGCGATCATTGTCTGCCAGATGCTGACGGATCGCAGGACTGATAGGGATCTCCAGATGATTATCCTGATGTTGCACCAGCCGCGTGCTCAGTACCTGCTCGCCATTCAAACTGACAATCACTCGCTGTGCCGGGTGTTGCGGCAAAACGAATGCCATGACCTCCAGCGCAATCGAACGCGCCTCGGGTGACACCCGCAAGTCGACCTGCGCCTGCTGCCCCGCCGACCATGTACCCCAGTTTTCCGGGGTCGACCAACCGCTGGTCAACTGCCGGGCGGAGTAGTTGAAGATCAGCGCCTGACCGGGACGCATCAGTGCCAGCGATGACATTCGGCGTCCTTCATCAGGCACGCTCAGGCACTGCGAACAACGCTTCCAGCCCGGCGCCAGCACCACCAGGCCATCCACTCGGGTCAGCAGATCCGTTTCACTGTTGACGTATCTGGCGGCATCGGCCAGCACGAAGTCGTCAAGGATGTACAACGAGTCGGCATCGTATTGCCCTGATTCGAGCATGTGCTGCGTTTTCTGCCGAGCCTGATCCAGCGCTGTTGAACTCATGCGTCCCAGATAGACCGCGTCGGTTTTCAGACCATGGGTCGCAGCGAAATCGGCAATCACTTGCCAGCGTTCGGACTGATTCTGTGGCATCAGACTGCGCACGTTCGGGTAATGCGCCGCCGCACTCACCCAGAATGGATCACGCATCGGCGTTGGCCATTCTGCGGCGGGCGTCATCATTTTGCTGTTGCGCAAGCCCATCCAGCCGTTGCGCGTGTCGACAATCTGTATCGTCAATGCCAGTGCCAACAACGCGACGACGATACGTGGCCGGTAACCGCGTACCAGCAGGAACATCACCATCAGGATGAGCGCGTACAACACGGGCCAGAACATCCGCCCCGACGCGCGAAAAATATTGGCCAGTTTGAGGGCGATTTTCGGCAGCGGATAGCTGAACGTGTGCGCGCCGACACCGATCTGGTTCGATAGCGCAAACAACGATAAACCGATCAACGCCAGCAACAGCCAAGGGCGAACGCGAAGCTCATCCTTCAGCGGCTGGCGATTTCTCAGCAAGGCAATCAGCGCCAACGGCACCAGCAACAGCACACCCAGCCCCGGATAATTAAAGCCTTCGTAATCGCCGCTGGCTTTTGGCAGATCCGGCAAGATGAACGACCAGCCCGCTGGGTCGAGTGGCGACAACAGGTTCATCCGGTACAACCCGAAACCGCCGGATTGCCCGCCGTCGGCAATGGCGAAGTAACCGGCCTGCCAGCAACACACACTCACCACGGCAAACAGCGAAACGCCTTCAAGCAGCCCCTGACGCCGAGTCAGTTGTTGGCTGAAAGTTTTGCCGAGCAGATCTGCTACCCAGATCAGCGCCACCATCGCCAGCAGGTACGCATGCACCATCGCCGTCACCGCGAGTAACGCGCCCCAGGCCAGGCGTCGTCGAGCCAGGTTCGGCAACAACGCGAGGTACAGCGCCGCCAGAATCAGAAAATGCCCGGACAGGGAAAGGTGTCCGCCCATGCGTAGAAACATCGGCGGTGAAACCACCAGCAAACCGGTACCCAGCAAACGAATCAGCGGATTGCCGGTCATCAGCCCCAGCAGTTTCCAGGCGAACCAGGCTTGCAGCACGAAACACGCCAGCAGCCACAGACCGAAATACTGGAAGGTCGCCGGCAACCACGCATTGAACGGTTTGAACAGCAACGCCAGCAGCGGATTGGAGTCGGAAAAGATGATTGAACTGCCCAGCTCCAGACCATAGGAAGGGTTGAGTCCGAGCGGAAAGGTCCAGGGTGAATGGCGAAAATATTCCCAGCCCAGATAATGCGTCGCCGGATCGCCCTGCTCCAGCCAGGCAATGTTTTGCGGATCCAGCGCTTGCGGCCCGATCACACAGAAAAATGCCAGAACGCCGAGCAGTAAAGGCAACACGCCCAGCGCAGGATGGTTTGGTGAAGCCTTCATCGATAAGTCCAGAAATTGTGCAAGACAAAGGTGAACGCTGGAATCGTCAGTGCCACCGCAACGATGCCCAGCAGATAGTGCAGCCCGGCCATCTGCGCCACCCAGGCGACCAGCATCGCCAATAGAAACCCGCACGCCGACACCAGCAGAAAACGCAGTAACGTTCTGCCATGCAAACGTGCCGAGAAACTCCAGGTGGTATTGATCACGTAGGACATCACCGTCGCCACGATGAACGCCACGCCGTTGGCCAGCGGCGGTTGCGCAGTAATGAAGTTGATGAACAGCACCGCCACCAGCGCATGCAGAGCCGTGACAAACAAACCGGTCACAGCAAAGCGCAAACCGCGCTGGAGCAGCGCTGACTTTTCGGTTGAGGTCACGGTTTTTGCGCCAACACGAAAACACTCAAACCGGCCAGACGGTTGATGCCCATCAACGGCAGTTCAAGACTGCATAGCGTCTTGAGAACACCGTTCACTAGCGGATGATGACGCTTGAGTTGCGAACGCGGCGGCTGGGCTTGCGCGCCTTGCGGCAGCAAGCGCAACGCCGCCGCAATCGGAAACACCGCGCCGAAATAATAGGCACCGCGCTGCACCGTCAAACCGGCATCACGCGCCAGGGTTTCGAACTGCGCCAGGGTGTAACGGCGCTTGTGCTCAAGAAAGTCATCGTGGCCACTCCACAAGAACTGGAATGCCGGTACCGTCATCAGAAACCGGCTGCCCGATGGCACTTTGTCGACGTACATCTTGAGCAGACCGAGGTCATCATCGACATGCTCCAGCACGTCCATCAGCAACACCAGATCGGCCTCGATGGTTTCGATCCCGCGACGGTAGTGCACCGGTTTGCCGGCGGTCGTCGCGCTGGAGTCGGCGGGGTAGCTGATATCCACGCACCATGCTTCGCGTGCATCGGTGTGCGTCAGCAAATGGTGGGAGAAAAATCCCGAGCCGGCACCGACATCGAGGATTCGGCTGATGGGTGCATTTCCCAGCAAACGCCGGGTGGCGGCGGCTTTGGAGCAGTAATACCAGTGCTCG
The DNA here is from genome assembly GCF_056401755.1 of Pseudomonas sp. P4_D7. Lineage (NCBI taxonomy): Bacteria > Pseudomonadati > Pseudomonadota > Gammaproteobacteria > Pseudomonadales > Pseudomonadaceae > Pseudomonas > Pseudomonas sp. P4_D7. Next base: position 19,775 of record NZ_JBFUIR010000061.1, read on the forward strand.
TTGATGGCGTCGCCGAGGATGTCGGTTTCCTTGAGATCCATGTGTCAGTCCTTGGGGTCATAGACGCGACGCACCAGAAAAACCGGCCGGCGTTTGGATTCGATATACGTGCGGCCCAGGTACTCACCGAGCACACCGATGCCGATCAATTGCAGTCCACCGAGAAAGGTCACGGCCACCATCAGCGAGGCATAACCGGGCATGTCGATACCGTGAATCAGCGTGCGTAGGACAATGAATATGGCGAAGGCAAATGACACCAGCGACACCAGTGCGCCGACATACGTCCAGATCCGCAACGGTTCAGTGCTGAAACTGGTGATGCCTTCCAGCGCGAAGTTCCACAGGCGCCAGCCATTGAACTTGCTCTGCCCCGCCACGCGCTCCGGGCGCTCGTAATCGACGTGAGTGGTGCGAAAGCCGACCCAGGCGAACAGGCCTTTCATGAAGCGCCGGGACTCCGGCAGGGTCAGCAAAGCATCAACCACGCAGCGATCCATCAGACGAAAATCGCCGACATTCTCGGGCAAAGGCTGTTCAGCGATCTTGTTGTGCAGGCGGTAGAACCAGTGCGCTGATGTCTGCTTGGCCCAGGTGTCGCTGCGACGGCTGATGCGGTGACCGAGCACCACTTCAAAACCTTCTCGCCAACGCTCGATCATCTGCACAATGACCTCGGGCGGGTCCTGCAGATCAGCGTCGATCGGCACCACGATTTGCCCGGTCGCGATCTGCAAACCGGCGGACAACGCTGCTTCTTTGCCGAAGTTGCGACTCAAATCGACGATACGCAGACGCGCATCGTCCCGCTGATGTTCGAGCAGGCGCTCAAGCGTGGCATCGGTACTGCCGTCGTTGACGAATACCAGTTCAAGGTCGATCAACGCCTGCGTCTGAAAGACTTCATTGATGCGCCGCAGAAACGTGTCGAGGCCGTCCTCTTCGTTAAAAACGGGGACCACCAGCGATAACGTCACCCGCCCGGCCTGTTGCGTTCCGTGCTCAGTCAAAGGAGTGCTCTTCTTATAGTGTTTGTCGGTCGCCGAACGATATTCGACGCCATGAGCCGTCCCGTATTAAGCAGCAGCGTCGACGGTGTTGCAAGGATCAGACGGCGTCATTTTGGCCAATCCACAGGCCTATTGCTGCGCTCTAGCCCACGTCCTTCAGAAACATCCGCGAACGATTGGAAACAAATGTCCGATAGCCAAAAAAACCGTCTGCGCTAGGCTTGCGACCATGCGCCACACCGGCTGTCGCACAATGAATCGCATGGAGCGAACTGAATGTATTTCGAGATTTACAGGCAATCCAGAGGCACCCCGAGCACCGGCAAAGGACAATGGCGCTGGAGACTGAGAGCGGGTAACCACGAGACCATCGCCAGTGGCGAGTCGTATGTGAACAAGGCGGATTGTTTGCACGTGATCGGGTTGATCAAGGCTGTGCAGGGGGAGACGCCGGTCAAGGAGATCTAGCCGCTCGGCACGATCCTGCAGATATGAAAAAGCCCCACAGTTTTAAGGCTGTGAGGCTTTTTTTCGGGCTTGTATCGAAAGACATTAAAGAAGCAGCGCGCAACGCTGGCCTCTTGTTCAGTCCGCCAGCCAGGCGTTTCGCCATGCCAACAGATGTTCGTCCTTGAGCATCCACTGATTGAGTACAACGCTGCGCAGGGCGTTTCCAACCTTGGCGCTGGCATCGGGCTCAGCCAGATGTTCGCGAATAGCGGCAATCCAGTCTTGCGAACGGTTCCTGACCCTCGTCACCGGGAAATCACCCCGATAACAAGGGATGTCCGAACAGATCACGGGGAAACCACAGGCGCCATACTCCAACAAGCGCAAATTGCTTTTGCAGGCGTTGAAAAAGTTGTCTTTCAGAGGTGCCAAAGCCAGGTCGAGGTTCAGCTCAGCCAGTCTTTGCGGGTATTTTTCGATACTCACCCCCCTATGGAACTCATGGACATAGGGACGCAGTGCTGGTGGGCACATCCCCATGAATACCCATTCAACTTCTCCTTCCAGCGCACGAACCACTTCGGCAAGGACTTGCAGGTCGGCGCTGTGACTCGAGCCGCCGGCCCAGCCAACCCGAGGCTTGCGGCCTTGTTGGCGCTGGCTGGTCAGGTCGCTCCACCAATGGCTCGGCAGACGGTTTTCCATCACCCGGATGTCGGCATTGAAGCCCTTCAGCGCATTGGCCAGCGGCTCGGTAGACACCACCAACCGATCGCACAGCCCTACGGCTTTCTTCAAGCGTTTGGTGATGTCTTTGGGCAGCAATTCGTGGTTCAAGTTGCCAGCGGGCACGTCAAGAATATAGTCATCCAGCTCGTAAATCTTGAACGCCCTGGAGAATGCCTTGGTGTCCTGCATGTACTCCAGATGAGGCGTTGTGTGCTGTCCCTGGAAAATGATCGTGTCCGGCGCAATGCGCTCCAGTTCTGTCGGTTGCAGTCCCTCGTCGCTTACCGTTCCGCCGATCAGTTGCGCAGCTTTCAGGGCAGCGAAAGGCTGACGCACGCGGTAGTGTCCGCTGCCGAAAGAGTCGAGAGGGTGGCACAGCACATGAGGCAACTCACGACTGGCGAACGGGTGCCAATCAGTGTCGGTACGGTATTTGGAGGAAAAGCCACTGCCCTCCAGGGTCAGGTTGCGGTTGTAGGCCGGATCGTTGGCGATTTGCGCAAGCCAACGCTGGTACATCACCGACTGTTCGCCCTTGAACCGTTTGCGCTTGGCTTCCTCCTTGGTCGTGTCAACGTTGTTCTGGCTCACACTGGCTTCGTGAACGAGCAGCGCATAGGGTGTCCAGACAATCAGCCGTCCAGCCTGGCCGACTTTCAGGCACAGATCCACATCGTTAAAGGAAACGGCCAGGCCGACCTCGTCCATCCCCCCCACTTGCTGGTACAGCTCGGTGCTGATCATCAGGCAGGCGGCGGTGACCGCGCTGTAATTCTGATCAAGATGCAAGCGGTGAAGGTAGCCGTTGGACTGCATTGAATCGCCGATAAACGGGTGGTCTGCAACGCCACGCAACCCGAGTACCACACCTGCATGCTGAATAGTCCCGTCGAGGAATAACAGTTTGGCGCCCACTATCCCCACTTCCGGCCGCTGGGCGTGATGGAGCAGTGCACCAAGCCAGTCGCCATCAATGATCGCCGTGTCATTGTTGAGCAGCACCAGGTAATCGCCGCGGGCATGGCTGGCCGCAAAATTATTGATCGCCGAATAGTTGAACGGGTGCGGATAACGCAGGATGCRCACCTTGGGATTGTTCAACAGCTCCATACCGTTGAACCAGTCCCGGGCCTCGGCTGTTTCGCTGTTGTTGTCGACGATGATCAGTTCGTAATTCGTGTAGCTGGTTTTCTCCATGATGCTTTCGATGCAGCGCAGCAGCATCGGCAGGCAGTCCTTGGTGGGAATGAGGATCGACACCAGCGGCTGTTCCGCATGTTGGTAGACCACACGATTCGCCATTGGCAAAGGTCCGGCCAGCAGCTCATGCGCCACGCCCAGACGCTGCAAGTGCGCCCCGACGATGGCTGCCGAGTTCGCGATGACTTGCGGTTCACCGAGCCACTGAGGGAAATTGATGGCCTGATGCACCAGCACATCCGCGAGGTGCCCGACAGTGCCCAGACCGTGAGTTTCAATCAGCCGAAAAAGCAAATCATGGGGCGCCAGTTCGCTGAAGGCTGGATCAAAGCCGTCGGCAGACAGCGCGGCCTCGCGACTGAAAGCCAGTGCGCGGCCGACATAGGGATAACTGCGCAACATATCCAGATTCAAATCCGGCTTGAATACCGGACTCTGGCAGCCTTCAGCGGTCAGTGAGTCTTCATCGCTGTAGCATGCGCTGACACCGGGATTGAGCGCGATGCCTTCGGCGAGCAAAAGCAGCGCGTGGGGATCCAGTTCGTCTCCGCCACGCAACAGGTACCACCAGTCAACGTCGATCTCCTGCAACAGTTCATTGAGCTGGCTCGGCCACGATTCGGCCAACGGCAGCCAGACCAGATTATCGGCCGGCGTCACGCCTACAGGTTCGGCATTGGAGAGCACCACGATGGCCGCCGCCCGATAAAGCTGGCGATCAATGCTTTCCAGGCTCGAACGCAACAGTCCGATATCACCCGTAGTGTCGGTCAACACCAACAACACATCCGGTTGCCGCGGCCAGCTCGCCAGTCGCGCGGGCAAACCTTCGACCTCGACGGCGGCCAGTTGCCGACTCGCCAGCCAGCGCTGATAAAGGTCGATATTGCGCTGCTGCCGGCCAACATTCGCCAGAACGCCGAAAAAACGCTCTAACGTGTGTGCCAGGGTGCCGTCGAGCTGGCCACTTTCAACTTCGAAATCGCTGCCCGTCAGTTGAATCCGCTCCAAAGGCGCAAACACTTCAATGCGCGCAAAGAACATGGTGCCGGCAAAATAATCCGCTTCGTTGATGCCCTGCGGCTCAATACCGCCACGCTCGGCCAGGGTGACAAGCAACGCGCGGTTGCTTTCGCTGAGGAATCGGGTGACTGGCACCAGGTATCGCTGAGGACCCAGCATCGGCACATGCACCGGGTCGGCCAGGTGTTCCAGCGCTCGACTGAATCGTACCGGGTCCAGCAGATCATCGAATAGTTCAACGCCCCAATCGATCTCCCCGCCCAAGTGCAGCGAACGCTTGGTGTGCAGCTTGACCAGCATGCGGATGTTATCGGCACGCAAGAACGGCAGCACCCGCAGAAACGGCAAAACATCCCTGCCGTGATTCGGCACCCGGTATAGCGAAAAACTCAGTGTGCTGGCCGTCAGTTGAGCACAGATCTCATCTTCACGACCGGCTACGCAGGTTACGTAGAGGTGCAGGCGTTCAGTCTGTTTAATCAAACGACGCAGAATATCTTTCAGCACTTCGGGGTAATACGCATGGATAACCACGCCGACTGGCGGCTCGCCATCCTCGAACGCTGGCGGCTGCGCAACCAGCACTTCGCAGTCTTCGACGTGGGGTGCGGCGCTGCTGCCTGACTTGACGGACTGACGTTCAGAAACGCGGTGAGCACCTTGGGCTGATGGTGGAATTTTCATATTCAAACCAATTCAAATAGGGAGCGAGGCTGGAACTCGCTGGATGCGCCTTTCACGGCCGAGGTGAGCAAGTATCCACTTTAGTGAGAGCGCTGGCCTCATGACTGGACAGAGGATAAACGACGACAGGTGTGATTTGGCGGCCGATCGCTGGCCAATAATGACAGCCCCTACTCTGCGAGCGCGGCTTTAAATGGGTCGGTGAGTCCTGTGAACGTTGTGTCTCTAATGTCGGCAGAGGCTGTGTTTACTTAAATTGCCTCTCTGCGTAGGACCTCACCATGCACGACGCGCTTCAGCGCTATCGCCACGAATACTGGATTCGCAGAAACGAAAAAGCCCCGTAGATTTTCATCTACGGGGCTTTTTCTATGTAATGGCGGAGAGATAGGGACTCACCATCCGTAGCCGCGAAACCCAACAGGAACCGTATTTACTGACTTTCCCGGCGATTTTACGTAGACTCTTTACGTAGAATACCGGAGCAAGTGACCATGCCGAAGGCCAACAATCTCGAACTTCAAGGTGGCACCTACCACGTCAGAATGGATATACCCAAGGACGTGCGAGAGGCTTTCGGCGGTCGTCGTATTCTGTCGCTGTCGCTGAAAACTGGCTCGCGAGAAGAGGCAATGTTCCGTCGCCTGCCCATCCTGCACGCTTGGAAGAGCCAGATAAAAGCCATACGTGAAGGCAAGTTACTGGGAGATGGCTGGCAAGAAGACATAGTGCAAACCCTTGAAGATTTGGATGCCATCACCCAAGGGCAGAAACGAGCGCTTGTCGGTGAGACGGCCCCGCTACTGCCTGACGTTGATCCAGCCCTGAAAGCGAAGCTCATGAGCAGCCCTCGGTTCATGGAAGCAGTACGCCTGCTCGTGGGCGACCACCTCAAGGATGGAATCGGAGGGAAAGTACAGATTCAGGATGAACTGAATCGAGGACTCAAGGGCATGCTGCAAAAGCGTCTTGGCACCGAATACAAGCTCACCGCTGAGCAGGGCCAAGAACTGGAAACACTGGTGAAAGATCCGGCTAGCTACAAGGCTCGCTCGCCGATTACGAAGGCACGGTTAGCCTCATTCCGCATCTACAGGCTTGGACATCACGTCGCACTCAAGACGATAAATCAGCAGGAGTCGAAGCTGTTGAATCTGTCGGAGCATCTGCAAACGACTGGCACCAAGCTCGACTTTGATTCGGTGAGTGCTTGGCTACAGGGCATGAAGCTCAGTTCGAAGACTAAGCAGCAATACCTGCTCGCTGGTAGCCAGTTCTGGCAATGGTCGATGCAGCATGAACCACAGTGGCGACAGACCTTCAAAGGGCACGTGAACCCATTCGAGAAACACACGCTACCTTCACTCAAAGGCAAGGCCAAGCTTGACGCAAAACGGAAGGCTTTCACCATCGAGGAAGTCGGCACTCTGCACAACGCAGCGAAGGAACAGAAGCTCGGCACGCTGGCAGACTTGATCTTGTTGGGCGGATATGCCGGGGCTCGAATCGAGGAACTGTGTCAGCTTCGCAAAGAGCATCTGATTACCGTGGACGGGGTGAAGATGTTCGATATCGTGGATTCGAAAACCGTTGCGGGGATTCGACAGGTGCCAGTGCATCCCAAGCTAACGGCACTCGTGGATCGACTCGCCGAAGCTTCCACGGATGGCTATCTGGTGCCTACCGACAGCAACAACAAATACGGGATTCGTTCGGATGCACTGAGCAAAGCATTCGGTAGGTTGAAGACAGCCATGGGCTTTGATCGAACCCGCGTGTTCCACAGCATAAGGGCGACGGTAATTACTCAACTGGTACGGGCAGACATACCTGACAGGCTGATCAAGGAGCTTGTAGGTCACGAAACCGGAACGGTGACGTTCGACGTGTATTCGAATGGATCATCACCGAAACAGAAGTTCGACGCCATATCGAAGCTTCCAAACCTTCGCACAGATTGACGCGTAAGATCTCGCTTACTGCCTACAAGGAGGTATCAAGGATCTGTGGCTTCGCCTATTTACCTTGCGACGCTATTCCAGCAAGGCAGTGCGAACCCTAAGATCGAAGCAGAATAAATCATTTCTTGAACCAGAAACCCAAGATCAGGCCAATGATGCCAAACGCCCACTTTTGATGCTCATCACCGTAATAGTTGGGCAGAAGTATGACGGCAAGCGCCGCACCTACAACCATCAACGAGAGTGCAATTGGCATCCAGATTGCTGAAGCATGTGATACCTGCGGAGCCTGTGCGGCCTGTGCTGCCTGCGCGGCCTCAATTGCTTCAATAGCTTTCGTATTTACCTGAAACTCTCTTCCGCCCGGATGTTGGGAGTACGCAATGTGGGTGTGGGGGTGGGTATACGTCGTCTTATCTGCAACATCTCCACGTTGACGGACTTGGCGCGTCACAAACAGCAGAAAAAGACCAAATGCCATCACCATCCAAGGTAAATACTCCATTGCCACCACCATCCCTATTGTCATTCTGACAGATGCTATCAGTTAACACGCGTGATGGCACGGCGCCCCACCGACCGAAAAGAAATGAGCATTTTCGCCCATAGAAACGAGCAGTGATCGCGTCCTATATATAGAAAGATTTTGTGAAAGGGTTCGCTTGCGCAAAAAACGGCTGCTTGCAGAAATCAGTGCCAAAGGGTCAACGCCAGCGGATTGACTGCATTCTCACTTTCGTTACACAGGGTTATCCACAGGCAGTACGTTGCAACACCCACCAAAAACACATTATCTTGTGGTCGCCTCCCTACGAAACCCTACATGCTGGGGTTTACGCCTCCTCTGACTCTCATTTTGTGAGAAAGCTCTTTAATCGGAGAGGATCGCTTCGTCTCAAAAGAGCAACGGAGATCGTAATTAATGGCCCATTTAGGCCCCTAAGAGGCCCTCAGACGCGCTTTGACATAGTTATGAGGGGTCGGTGGGCGACTAATTACGAAAGATGCGTAGAAAGCACCTCAGAAGCCTTGCGATGCAATCGAAAATACGATTACAATTCAGCAGACGCAAAAAAGCCGCCCATTGGGGCAGCTCTGTTGAAAAAGTTCACGAGCAGATACGTACGTTTTCGCGGACATAACGTAACTGCTCGCCCTCTTCGACATGCGTTAGCACCGTCAAGAGAAGGACGCCATTTAACCGAATTGATGTCACTACGTCAATTGCTGTTTGATCGGTGGTCATTCCTGATCTTGATGTGTGCGATCAACCTGTACACACATATAGGAGTGTCCATTATGGATAGCTTTGACCTTAGTAATGTAGGCAAGAAAACCGTCCCTGTCCGTCAATATCGCCGGTTTCGTTTCGGCGAGTGGGAGGACGTCTGTCACCACCACCGTAGTCCGCCTCGTTAAGGCGTAGCGTTAAGCCACCAAGCTTGCGCTGATTTGGTGGCCCTACCGGTAATATATCCAGAACCTGGCCCCCGCCAAAATTCACTGAGCACCCTCGCTCAGCTTCTGCGTTTCCGTCTGAAAAATAATGTTGGCTCAGTCTTGCCCGCGCCGTTAAGCGGTGTGCGACGGGGGCTTATCTAAACGCTGGAAAACTAGAAATAACCTGACGCCCTGTAGCGCTCTCAGAGGCTGTCAGAGGCACACAACCCTAGAGACGATGCGAGCTGACAGAGACAACAAAGCCCGCTCAAGGCGGGTTGATGTGGGTGTACAGGGTCTAATTCAAACCTTGTTCCAATGTCTCTTGATGGTGGGCAAGCTCACCTTGAGTTCGGCTGCTGCCTGAGCCTGTGTCATGCCTTTAACCTTGAGCTTCTGTACCGCCTCCGTGGTGTCGGTAGCCACTGGACGACCACCCTTCTTGTTAGACCTTGCAAGGCCCTCTCTGGTGCGCTCCTTGATTCGATCACGCTCAAAGGCTGCAACTGCTGCGAGAACTGTTAGCTGGAGCTTTCCGGCTGCACTGGTAAGGTCTACACCGTCAAGGTCAAGACTACGGACATGGATACCATCCTTTGCCAGTCTCTCTACTGTGGCGAGAACGTCTTGCACGTCACGGCCTAGGCGATCCAGTTTCAGCACGACCAACGTGTCGCCCGTTTCCATGCGTTCGGCCATCTTGCTGAACTGGGGACGTTGGAGGGCTGGTACGCCGCCACTGATCTGTTCAGAGAACCAGCGGGTGGGCTTGATATCGAAACCCTTTGATGTGAGCGCCACCAGTTGGTTGTCGGTGTTCTGCTCTGTCGTACTGACACGACCGTATCCGAATAGACGACTCATTTACTCTCCCTCCTAGGTATGCCAACGCCGTTCGTGGGGTATCAACAATGGAGGGATCATCATGCAGTGGTATCAACAACCTGTAAACCAGTATTTGATGATACCGGTGTAACAGTCGGATAGACGGTATCGTTTAACGGTCGTTTGATGATCCCTACACCTGACGAAGCTGGTAGATCGCGTCAGTGAGTATTCGGGCGTGTGAATCCAGTCCGTGCAGCGCTGCTAAAGCATTGTCGGCGGCGATGCCGCCTCCTTGGCTCTCAACCCAATTAATGAGTTCTTCCAGCGCTGCGGCGATTCCGTGTTGGTTGCGCAGCAAGATCGTAAGTGCATCCGCAGTAGCGATGTTGGCACTTGTGTTGTGTGACATGGCATTCATCCTTGAGGGGTGGTGCAGGAATCGTAGCTCAGCTTCGGATAGGCTGGAGCTGGGGTGGTGTGGTTTTGCAGAAATCGGTGATTCGGCGTGGAGTAGCCACTTTTGCAATATTTAACCGAGTTTGAGCGTGATCGGAGGCCTCGACTAAGTTCGCCTTACCCCAGACCCCGCGCAAATACTGGCTTATAGGCCGATGATCTAACTAACGACGTGGTTATAACCATAAATAGGAGCATGGTTTACGCGGGGTTTCAGGAGGGTTTTCAGTGGATTTCGCCTGAGGTTGCAGCAGACCGCCAATGGCCTCCCGCCAACATGTACAATGCTCACACCGATCAGATGCCTTGAGTTGAGGGCGATGACGAAAATATAAAAATGGGGTGCCATGGTGACAATGGATTTCTCACAACGAATGGGACTAACTACAGTTGTCAAAGTAGCGCAAGTCGATGCTATAGATACTGCGTTGCAGAATGCACTGTGGAATGTACTAACCCTCAATCTCTTCGCAAGATTTAAGCAGCCAAAAGCGCATTATCCGGACAATCTGCGTGGGTCAAACTTCCAAGAGTTTTCGGAGCTAGTTTTCTCCGAGTTCTATAAAGTTCCGGTAGATACCATTCCTTATAAGTGGTCGGAATTCAAAAAAACCATACGGGAGAACTACTTCAAGATGAAGTGGCATCGCCTATATAGTTTTTTGGAGTTTGTGGTAAGCCTGAATTACAGGGACTCCGCCCAAATCCTTGTCGAGGAGTTTAATCGGGTTCTCGAACGTGAGAACTCAGCATATCGCTTTGTTTCTGGAAAAGTGACTCCAATCACATCAAACAATGAGATCGAAGAGATTGAACAAGCTATTTCTGGCTCTGACCAATACGCTGGCGTAAGAACGCATCTTCAAACTTCGCTTGGAATGCTCACTGATCGGCAGAATCCGGACTATCGGAATTCAATCAAGGAGAGCATCAGCGCTGTTGAGTCTTTGGCGAAGCAATTAGTGGGCGCGCCCTCAGCGACCCTAGATGGTGCACTCAAGGTTCTTGAGAAGAGTCACAAATTGCATCCGGCGCTCAAGAAGGCATTCTCCTCCCTGTACGGATACACAAACGACTCCGACGGCATACGTCACGCCCTAATGGAGAACTCTGAGCTTACCAAAGCAGATGCTCGTTTCATGCTCATCTGTTGTTCAGCCTTCATCAACTTCGCAATCGACAGCGTCGAAGACTGATGTGTGTTGGTGGTCGCATCGAAAGCGTTTAGCTTTCATCTTGATCCAGCTACGGCGTGACCGCCGACCATCCTTCTGGTGTACCTCGACACAAATACAAATAAACAAAAATCCAGCCCTTGCCTTTGATCTTGCCTTTTGCTTCGGTGCATAAACGAATGCGGATGCATTCAGTAGTAACCCATCAGCGGACGCTGACAGTCATTGCACGGCACCTTCGGTATAGCAGATCAAAAGCGAAGAGCTTTGATGTGAGTTGATATTGGTGTATTGGACGGTGGACTGATCCTGAATCGGGACGATTCGACTATTGTCCATCAGCGTGTTTAAACTGTAGTGCTTCGCACTGAGGTTCGCTTCTCTCTCTTATCCTAACGTAATTCAAGTGAACAACTGAACCTTTGAATAATCTATACAGACAGAAAGTTCAGATGCACAGCTCACTGAGTTGATCGTCATTCGGAAAAGAAAATTTCTCCGCCGCTCTCTGAGTCACTCTTCCTTCTATCGTGTCAACTGCATCCAGCATTCTCTTGCCTTGAATCATAGGCCCAGCGGGGTGAACACCGAGGCCTAGAGTAATAATCTCTTGGCGAACATGCCACGGGCTGGCAGTAGAGTACTTCTCGCAGAACTCAGCAACCATTTCATCGAGCCGATCAAACAGAATGATGGCGTCTTGGAGGATTTCATTCTGACTCGCACGCGCTGCTTCTGGCTCCATCCAGTCCGGGCGGATAAATGCGTCCTCGGGCAACGCACGGCGGGCTTTCTTTTCAATCGCCGAGGGAATCGCTTCATCAAATGGAATGCCGTAGGCGACTTTGATTTTAGTGCGAAATTCCATCCGAGAAATTCCTTCCGGGCGAGTCGCCAGTGGAATAAGCTGTTCCATCAAGAAGTAGTGCGTATCGAACACCGCAACCGTGCCAAGATTCCGCTTGCACCAGTTCTCGGT
>NZ_JBFUIR010000062.1:0-23510 GCF_056401755.1 Pseudomonas sp. P4_D7
GCGGTGGGTCAGTCAATGTAGATCTGACTGATAGACCGCTATCGCGAGCAGGCTCACTCCTACAGAGGGGATTACCTATTTAGATGGAACAGCGTCCTCATCCCGGCGATGGGCGAGTTGATAGAGCGCCGGCAAGATCAGCAGTGTGAGGATCGTGGAGGACAGTATTCCGCCGATCACCACGGTCGCCAGTGGTCGCTGCACCTCCGCACCGGTGCCGGTTGCAAGCGCCATCGGAATAAACCCCAGCGACGCTACCAGCGCCGTCATCAGCACCGGCCGCAAACGCGTCAACGCCCCCTCATGGATCGCGTCCGAAAGCGACCGTCCCTCCTCACGCAAATTACGAATAAACGCAATCATCACCAAGCCGTTCAACACCGCCACCCCGGACAACGCGATAAACCCGACACCCGCCGAAATCGACAACGGAATATCCCGTAACCACAGCGCCATGACCCCACCGGTCAGCGCAAACGGAATCCCGGTAAACACCAGCAAGCCATCCTTCAGGTTGTTGAACATCATGAACAACAACCCGAACACCAACAGCAACGCCACCGGCACCACAATCTGCAAACGCTTGGCCGCCGATTGCAGTTGCTCGAACTGCCCGCCCCAACTGGTCCAGTAACCGGCCGGCACTTGCACGTCACGTTCGATCACCTCGCCGGCCTCGCTGACAAATGAGCCGATATCACGCCCACGCACGTTGGCGCTGACGATCACCAGGCGCTTGCCGTTCTCGCGGCTGACCTGATTCGGCCCGAGCACCAGGTCGAGGCTGGCGACGTCTTGCAGCGCGATGAAGCCGATCTGATTCGCAGCGCCGCTCAGCGCGGGCACCGGAATCAGCAGCGCCGACAGTCCGTCGATGTCCTTGCGCATGGCATCGGACAAACGCACAACCATGTCGAAACGCCGATCACCCTCATACAACGTCCCGGCCTGACGCCCGCCGACCGCAACGGCAATGGTGTCCTGCACGTCACCCACGTTGAGTCCGTAACGCGCGGCTTTATCGCGATCAATGTTGATGGTCAGCACCGGCAGCCCGGTGGTTTGCTCGACCTTCACTTCGGATGCGCCGTTGACCTTTTGCATGGCAGCAGCGATTTTCGCAGCCGTGGCATTGAGCACGTCCATGTCATCGCCAAACACCTTCACCGCGACATCGCTACGCACGCCGGAAATCAGTTCGTTGAAGCGCAATTGAATCGGCTGCGACAGTTCATAGTTGCTACCCGGCAACGTCGCGGCAGCAGCTTGCAGTTCAACCATCAACGTTTCGCGGGACTTGTCCGGATCCGGCCATTGCTCTTTCGGTTTGAGCATCACATAGCTGTCCGAGATATTCGGCGGCATCGGATCCGAGGCGATTTCGGCGGTGCCAGTGCGGGCAAACACGCGCTCGACTTCCGACACCTTGGCCAGAATCAGCGTCTCGAGGCGCTGCTGCATGTCCACCGATTGCGTCAGGCTGGTGCCCGGCACGCGCAGCGCTTGCAGGGCAAAATCCCCTTCGCTCAGGCTCGGAACAAACTCGCTGCCCATACGACTGGTGAGCACACCGCTGAGCACGATCACGCCCAACGCCGCGCCCACTGCGATTGCGCGATGGGACATGACCCACGCCAGCGCCGGCGCATACACACGACGCGCGCCGCGCATTACTGCGCCCTCTTCTTCCTTGACCTTACCTGTCACGAACAGCGCTATTGCCGCTGGCACGAAGGTCACCGACAACAGCATCGCGCCAAGCAAAGCGATGACCACGGTGAACGCCATCGGGTGAAACATTTTCCCTTCGACGCCGCTCAACGCGAAGATCGGCAGGTACACGACCATGATGATCAACTGGCCGAAAATCAGCGGTCGCCGCGCCTCTTTCGCTGCGGCAAAGACTTCCTTGAAACGCTCGGCACGGGTCAGCAAACGTCCGTGATGCTGCTGCGCATGGGCCAACCGGCGCAGGGTGTTTTCGACGATCACCACCGCGCCGTCGACGATAATGCCGAAGTCCAGCGCGCCGAGGCTCATCAGGTTGGCGCTGACCTTGTTGCTGAACATGCCGGTGAAGGTGAACAGCATCGACAGCGGAATCACCATCGCGGTAATCAGTGCCGCGCGGATGTTGCCGAGGAACAGAAACAGAATCGCGATGACCAGAATCGCGCCTTCGATGAGGTTCTTTTTCACCGTGGCAATGGCTTTGTCGACCAGGTGCGTGCGGTCGTACACCGGCACCGCGATCACGCCTTGCGGTAGAGATTTGTTGATCTGTTCGAGCTTGCTGGCGACCGCTTGCGAGACCGTGCGGCTGTTCTCGCCGATCAGCATGAACACCGTGCCGAGCACCACTTCACGCCCGTTTTCGGTGGCCGCGCCGCTGCGCAATTCGCGGCCGATTTCCACTGTCGCGACGTTCTTCACCCGGATCGGCGTGCCGTCGACATTGGCCATGACGATGTTGGCGATGTCCTCGGTGCTCGCCACTTGCCCCGGCGCGCGGATCAGCAATTGCTCGCCGCTGCGCTCGATGTAACCGGCGCCGACGTTGGCGTTGTTGCGCTCAAGCGCAGTGACCAGATCGGTGAGCGTCAGTTTGTACGCGGCCAGGCGTTTCGGGTCCGGCGCGATCTGATATTCCTTGGCGAAACCGCCGATGGTGTTGATCTCGGCGACACCGGGCACGTTGCGCAACTGCGGCTTGATGATCCAGTCCTGAATCACCCGCAGGTCGGTCGGCGTGTAGGCTGTGCCGTCGTCCTTGAGTGCGTCCTCCTTGGCTTCCACTGTCCATAAAAAGATCTCGCCGAGGCCGGTGGAAATCGGCCCCATTACCGCTTCGGCGCCTTCGGGCAATTGCTCCTTGGCAATCTGCAAACGCTCGTTGACCAATTGCCGGGCGAAGAACAGGTCAGTGCCGTCCTTGAAGATCACCGTGACTTGCGACAGGCCCGAGCGCGACAGCGAACGGGTCTGTTCGAGTGCCGGCAGACCGGCCATGGTGGTTTCAATCGGGAAGGTGATGCGCTGCTCGGTTTCCAGCGGCGAAAACCCGGCGGCGCCGGTGTTGATTTGCACCTGGACGTTGGTGATGTCGGGCACGGCGTCGATCGGCAGCTTTTGATAACTGGCAATGCCGAGGCCGGCCATAAGCAGAACGGCGAGCAGGACGATGATGCGCTGCTCGATGGCAAACTGGATCAGGCGTTCGAACATGAGGACCTTCCAGAATTAATGACTGTGCTCGGCTGAGGCTTTGCCCAGCTCCGATTTGAGGACGAAGCTGCCGGCGCTGGCGACTTGCACGCCCGCTTCCAGGCCTTGGGTGACCTCGACGTGGCCGGCGGCGCGGCTGCCCAGCTCAACCGCGCGGGCTTCGAAACCGTCGTCGGTACGCACGAACACCGTGGGCTTGTCCTCGACAGTCTGGATCGCGGTTTCCGGTACGGCGACTTTCGCTTCGCGACTGTCGGTCGCCACCAGCGCGGTGACGAACAGACCGGGGCGCCACGAGCCTTGCGGATTTTCCAGGGTGACGCGAACGGTCGCGGTGCGGGTTTGCTCGCCGAGCAAACTGCCAACGTAAGCCACGCTGCCGACCACTTCCGCGTTGAGTTCCGGGGCGCTGACGGTGACCGCTTTGCCTACTTGAACCTTGTTCAGGTCCTTCGGTGACACGCCGAACGTCACCCACACTCGCGACAGATCCGAGAGCGTGAACGCCGCCGTGGTTTCATCAACCACCTCCCCCGGCGTCAGGTGTTTTTCTACCACCACGCCATCGAACGGCGCGCGCAGTTCGTAGCGATTGCCGCCAGTGGCGACCACGCTGCCGCTGAGTACGCTGATCTTCTGCTGCGCATTGCTCAGGGCAATTTCAGCTTCTTGCAACGCCTGGCGCGCCTGGAGGAAATCCTGCTCGGCAGAGATCTTGTCCTGCCAGAGTTTTTTCTCGCGTTCATAAGTGGTGCGCGCCAAGGCCAGACGACGCTGCGCGGCGGCTTGCTCGCTGCGTTGATCGGAGATCTGCTGACTGGCGATCACCGCCAGCAACTGGCCCCTCTTCACGGTTTGCCCGAGGTTGACCGCCACCGACTCGACCACACCCGGGACGCGCGGCACGATGTGGGCGGTGCGGTCTTCGTCGAAGCGCACTTCGCCGGGAAACGGCAGGCCGCGACTGATGTTCTGCGCCTTTGCTTCAGCCAATTGGATGCCGGCAGCACTGATCTGCTCCGCACTCAATTCGATGTGTCCCTCTTCGGCATGGTCAGCCGCTGCACCCTCTTCGGCGTGATCTGCATGTTCGGAAGCCTCGTCGGCATGCGCGTCGATGCTTGCGTTACCGGCCCACTGCGAGCCGATACCAATGCCCAGGGCCAACGTCGCCACCGCGACCACCATCAATTTTTTATCCATGGAAACTCCTCTGCGCCGAGCCATCGCGCAGTTGTCTGAAAAGTGAAATTCAACGGCTGACGCTGAGGTCGCCGAAGATCCGTTCGATGCGTACGCGGGCGTCGGTGGCTTCGCTGACGGCCTGGATGTATTGGCTACGCGCGGCGATCAGCGTGCGTTGCGCGTCGAGCACATCGAGAAAGCCGAACTTGCCCATTTCGAAACCGCGCGTGGCGCTGTCGACCGCACTTTGCGCGGCGGGCAGGATGGTCTGGTTGAACGCGATGACTTCGCCGTTGGCGGTCTGCCATTGCTCAAGGCTGGTCTGGATTTCCGTGCGCAAACGCAGCTCGGTGGCGTTGCGCAGATCCCGCGCCTGATCGGTGCGGCGCGCGGCCGCGAGCACGTTGCCTTGATTGCGATTGAACAGCGGAATCGGCATCGACAGCCCGACCACATTGACCCGCTCGCGCTCGGTTTCGCTGTATTGGCTGCCGATACTGACGGTGAAATCGGGGATGCGCTGGGACTTTTCCAGGCCCAACGACGCTTCGCGCTGATCGATCTGCAACTTGGCCAGACGCAGTTCGGCAGTCTCGTTCAAACGCTCGAGCAATCTTGTCGGTGGTGGTACGGCCGGCATGCTTTGCGTGGGTGCCTGCACCTTGGTCGAGGTCGGTAGCGGCGTGCCCATGACCTGCGCCAGTTGTTGGTAAGCGGTGGCCTGATCGCGCTCTGCCCGGCTCAGCTCAAGGCGCACTTCCGAGAGTTGCACTTGCGCCCGCGTGCCTTCGACCGGCGAAGATTTACCCGCCTCGATCCGCCCTTGCGCCACGCGCAAACCGTGCTCGGCCAATTGCAGGGATTGCCGGGACAGCTGCAAGCGTTGCTGCGCGGTTTGCACGCTGTTGAACGCCTGAATCACATCGGCACGCAAGGCATTGCGCTTGCGCTCCAGTTCGATGCCGGCAGCGTCTTGCGCACGGCTGGCGACATCGATGCGTGCACCGCGTTTGCCGCCCAGTTCGATTGGCTGACTGAGCATCACCGTGGTTGTGCGCGAATTGCGCCGAGTGTCTTCGGCTTCCCACGACACTTCGGGGTTGGGGATCAAGCCGGCCTGTTGACGGTCACCTTCGGCGATACCGATTTCCCACTGTGCAGCGGCCAGTTCCGGGTTGCCGGCGAAGGCACTTTGCAGGGCTTGATCCAGCGTCAGGGTCGCTGCGTTTGCAAGGCTGGTACAGGCCAGCAACAGGATGACACTGGCGGTTTTTTTCAGGCGTGATTGCGCCGTCAGTTTTATTAAACCGGGCAATGGAAGACTTCCTTTATTCAAGAATCTCGGATGCGCCACGGTAGGGTTTTGAACTTATCGACAAGGTGACTGGAACATTACAAATCCGTTATCCACGGTTTGGGGAAGTTGTTTTGTTCTAGGATGCGAAGTGCTAGCAGCGTTATCGAAATACATCGAAACAAAAACACGGTAGTTATCTGCTGAACAGCACTTGCCGTAAGTAAACTCAAGAGAATTTGGTGGTTAGCACTGCGACCTACTGTCGCAGAACACTGATCTAAAGCACTTGGCCGTTGACCCTGTAGCCGCTACAACCTTTATTGTCCGCACTCCCCTCACCCCAGCCCTCTCCCGGGGGGAGAGGGAGCCGACCGAAGTGTCTGGCGTTTTTTATCGACCTGTTACATCAAGTTGATTATGGATTCAGTAACGTTCTTTCACGTCGGCGTAGTTCTGAAATATCCCACGCTCAGTCCCCTCTCCCTCTGGGAGAGGTTTAGGGTGAGGGGCTTTTAAATTAAATACCCATTAAATAAAAGTGGTGAAAGATCATGCGAATCCTTGTCGTCGAGGACGAGCTTAAAGCTGCCGAATACTTGCATCAGGGTTTGACCGAAAGTGGTTATGTCGTTGACCACGCCGCCAACGGCGCCGATGGCCTGCATCTGGCGCAACAACAGGCCTATGACCTGATTATTCTCGACGTGAACCTGCCGGAACTCGACGGTTGGGGCGTGCTGGAACAACTGCGTCGCACCCATTCGACGCGGGTGATGATGCTGACGGCGCGCGGGCGTCTGGCCGACAAGATTCGCGGCCTCGATCTGGGTGCCGACGATTATCTGGTCAAGCCGTTCGAGTTTCCCGAACTGCTGGCGCGGGTGCGCACCTTGATGCGTCGTAGCGAAAATATCCCGGTGCCGCAGGTGCTGAAAGTCGCTGATCTGGAACTCGATCCGGGTCGCCATCGCGCGTTTCGCGGGCAACAGCGTATTGACCTGACCACCAAGGAATTCGCCCTGCTGCATCTGCTGATGCGCCAGTCCGGCGAAGTGCTGACGCGCACACAAATCATCTCGTTGGTGTGGGACATGAATTTCGACTGCGACACCAACGTGGTCGAAGTGTCGATCCGCCGCTTGCGGGCGAAAATCGACGACCCGTTCGACAGCAAACTGATCCACACCCTGCGCGGTGTCGGCTATGTGTTGGAGGCGCGGGAATGAAACCCTCCAGCCTGTCGATGCGCCTCGGTTTGACGGTGAGTATTCTCGGCGCGCTGCTGGTGGTGTTTCTGGCGATCCTCGCCTATTTCGCCCTGACCCATGAGCTGAATTCGCTTGCCAGAGACAGCCTGGAAAAGAAGATGGCGCAGGTGGAGCACAGCCTGTCGTTGTACGTCGATGCCAATGAAATCACCGGCAAGCCGCATATTCTGCTCGATCAGGTGATGGGGCATGACAACCTCACGCTGACCATTTACGACCGCCTCAATCAGCGCTCGCCGCTGCTCAAATCCGGCTCGGGATTGAGCGATCCGCGCGTCGAATTGAAAGCGGTGCGCGCCACCACCGATCAACTGACTTACAGCGACAGCACCGACGCGCAAGGCAAGAAATTCCTCACCGCCTCGAAACTGATTCGCCTCAAGGACAGCAGCAGCGTGCCGGTGCTGCTGTCAGTGGATAACGCCCACGATGAGGCGCTGCTCAGCGCCTATCTGCGCTCGACGCTGATTGCCTTGCCGTTGTTGCTGGTGTTTATCGGCCTGACCGCGTGGGGCGCGGTGCAACGCGGGTTGGCGCCGCTGCGCGAGTTTCGCAAAGTGGCGGCGATGGTCTCGACCCAGGATCTGGAACACCGGCTGTCCGTGGTGAACATGCCGCAGGAACTGAGTGAACTGGCGCAGGGCATCAATTTCATGCTGCATCGGCTCGATGCCGGGGTGCAGCAGTTGTCGCAATTCTCTGATGACTTGGCGCATGAGCTGCGTACGCCAATCAATAACCTGATGGGCAAGGCGCAGGTGACCTTGTCCCGCGAGCGCACGACCGAGGAATACAAGGACGTGCTGGTGTCGTGCACCGAGGAACTGGAGCGCGTGGCGCGGATTGTCTCGGACATGTTGTTTCTCGCGCAGGTGAGTCATCCGTCGGCGCTGGCGCCGTTTGAAGCGGTGGCGCTGGAGATTGAAGTCGCGAAAGTGGCCGAGATGTTTTCGTTGTCGGCGCAGGATAAGAGCATTCATTTGAATGTCATTGGCAGCGCACAGGTGATGGGCGATCGGTTAATGATTCAGCGGGCTATTTCCAATCTGCTGTCCAACGCGCTGCGTCATTGCCCGAACGGGAAAACCGTGACGCTGCTGATCGAACAGAGTGCGACGCAGGCATCCCTGCTGGTCAGCAACCCCGGCGCCGGGATTGAGGCGCAACACCTGCCACATCTGTTCGACCGCTTCTACCGCGTCGACAGCAGTCGCTCACGCTCGCAGGGCAGCACCGGATTGGGCCTGGCAATTGTGCGCTCGATCATGAGCCTGCATCAGGGTGTGGCGGAGGTTAAGAGTTTGCCGGGGGCGATGACGGTGTTCAGGCTCGGATTTCCGGCGGTGCCGCCAATGGCCCCTTCGCTTGCAGGCAAGCTCCCACAGTGATTTGCGGGGTACTCAGGTTTGTGGACACCACTGAAACCTGTAGGCCTTCGCCTGCTCGCGATGGCGGTGGGTCCYGCAAAATCTGCACTGCCTGATAYTCAGCCTTCGCGAGCAAGCTCGCTCCCACAGYGGCAGTAGTCATCCACAAAATGCGTGGACGCCGCCAAAACCTGTGGGAGCTTGCCTGCAAGCGATGGCGGTGGGTCAGTCACATGTTTGTTAKTTGACAAACCGCCATCGCGAGCAGGCTCGCTCCCACAGGGGCAGTAGTCATCCACAAAATGTGTGGACACCGCCAGAACCTGTGGGAGCGAGCCTGCTCGCGAAAGCGGTAGATCAGGCAGTAAAGAAAACGGCACCTTCCGGTGCCGTTCGCCTTTCACAGTTCCCCTATCACTTACGCGCATCCGCCCACGATTTCAGCAGTTCGTTGTAGCTCACGGTCTCGCCCTTCGGCTTCTCGTTCGCCAGTTTCGGTTTCGGTGCGCCCGGCTGATCAAACCAGTACTGAGCATCGCGCTCCGGATTCATCTTCGGTGCACAAACCGCCTGAGCCTTGGAGCGTTCGAGGCGCGTCATGATTGCGTCCTGATCCTTGGCCAAACCATCCAGCGCCTGCTGCGGGGTTTTCTCGCCACTGGCCGCTTCGGCGATGTGGCTCCACCACAATTGCGCCAGACGCGGGTAGTCCGGCACGTTGGTGCCGGTCGGGGTCCATTGCACGCGGGCCGGGCTGCGGTAGAACTCGACCAGGCCACCGAGTTTCGGCGCCAGATCGGTCATCGCTTGCGAGTTGATGTCCGACTCGCGAATCGGCGTCAGGCCGACGATGGTTTTCTTTAGCGACACRGTTTTCGAGGTCACAAACTGCGCATACAGCCACGCCGCCAGCTTCTGTTTCTCAGGTGTGGACTTCATGAACGTCCACGAACCCACGTCCTGATAACCGAGCTTCATGCCCTCCTCCCAATACGGCCCACGCGGCGATGGCGCCATGCGCCATTTCGGCGTGCCGTCGGCGTTGACCACCGGCAGGCCCGGCTTGGTCATGTCGGCGGTGAACGCGGTGTACCAGAAGATCTGCTGCGCAATGTTGCCCTGCGACGGCACCGGACCGGATTCGGAGAAGGTCATGCCCGCCGCTTCCGGTGGCGCGTACTTCTTCAGCCAGTCGACATACTTGGTGGTGGCGAACACCGCCGCCGGGCCGTTGGTGTCGCCGCCGCGAGTCACGCTGGAACCGACCGGATGGCAGTCCTCGACGCGGATCCCCCACTCGTCCACCGGCAAACCGTTGGGCAACCCTTTGTCGCCGCCACCGGCCATGGAGAACCAGGCATCGGTAAAGCGCCAGCCCAGCGACGGGTCTTTCTTGCCGTAGTCCATGTGCCCGTAAACGCGCTTGCCGTCGATTTCCTTGACGTCTTCGCTGAAGAATTTGGCGATGTCTTCATAGGCCGACCAGTTCACCGGCACGCCCAATTCGTAGCCGTACTTTTCCTTGAACTTGGCTTTCAGATCCGCACGTTCAAACCAGTCAGCACGGAACCAGTACAGGTTGGCGAATTGCTGGTCGGGCAGTTGATAGATCTTGCCGTCCGGCGCGGTGGTGAACGAGATGCCGATGAAGTCCTTGATGTCGAGGGTCGGCGAGGTGAAGTTCTTGCCTTCGTTGGCCATCAGGTCGGTGATCGATTCGGTCTTGCCGTAGCGAAAGTGCGTACCGATCAGGTCCGAGTCGTTGACCCAGCCGTCATAGATATTCTTGTCCGACTGCATCACCGTCTGCATTTTCTCGACCACATCGCCTTCTTGCAGCAGGTCGTGGGTGAGTTTGATCCCGGTGATTTCGCTGAACGCCTTGGCCAGCACTTTCGACTCGTATTCATGGGTGGTCAGGGTCTCGGAAACGACCTTGATGTCCATGCCGCGAAACGGCTCGGCCGCTTTGATGAACCACTTCAACTCTTCGAGTTGCTGCTCGGCCGTCAGGGTCGACGGTTTGAATTCACTGCCGATCCATTTTTTCGCCGCGTCTTCGTAGGCATCCGCCCACGCGGCGGCGCTCAAACCGCTGAGTGCCAGCATGGCTGCCAATGAAATGCTATGTCGCAGCTTATTGTTTTTGTCGAACATAGAGACCTCCTGTTTAAGTTGTGGAGCCGCGTTGCCGAACGACTCGACTAGCCCCAACGCATCACAGCCAACAGCCACACCAGGGACAACGCGGACGCTACCCAGATGCTCCAGTCGGTGGCGCCGATCACCAGCAAATGCAGGTAGGCGCTGCCGAGAAGACCGATAAACAAACGATCGCCACGGGTGGTGGCAATCGGCAGAAAACCTCGCCGCAGGATGCTCGGCGAGCGCAATTCCCACGTCGTCATGCCGACCAGAATCAGGCCGATGACAATGAAGAATGCTGCGGTAGGCGTGGTCCAGCTCATCCATTCCATCATCAGCTCCTCAGACCCGACCGAGGGCAAAGCCCTTGGCCACGTGGTTGCGAACAAACCAGATCACCAGCATGCCCGGCAGAATGGTCAACACCCCCGCCGCTGCCAGCACGCCCCAATCGATACCCGAAGCGGAAACCGTGCGCGTCATAACCGCCGCAATCGGCTTGGCGTTTACCGAGGTCAACGTGCGCGCGAGCAGCAGTTCGACCCAGGAAAACATGAAGCAGAAAAACGCCGTGACGCCGATGCCGGAACCGATCAGCGGGATGAAAATCTTCACGAAGAACTTGGGGAAACTGTAGCCGTCGATGTAGGCGGTTTCGTCGATTTCCTTGGGCACGCCAGACATGAAGCCTTCGAGAATCCACACCGCCAATGGCACGTTAAACAGGCAGTGCGCCAAGGCCACGGCGATATGTGTGTCGAACAGGCCAATCGACGAATACAACTGAAAGAACGGCAGCAAGAACACCGCCGGCGGCGCCATGCGGTTGGTCAGCAGCCAGAAAAACAGATGCTTGTCGCCGAGAAAACGGTAGCGCGAAAACGCATACGCCGCCGGCAGCGCCACGCTCAGCGAGATCACCGTGTTCAAACTCACGTAATACAGCGAGTTGAGATAACCGGTGTACCAGCTCGGGTCGGTGAAGATGACCTTGTAGTTCGCCAGAGTGAAGTCCTGTGGGAAAAGGGTCAGGCCGCCAAGGATTTCGGTGTTGCTCTTGAACGACATGTTCAACAGCCAGTAGATCGGCACCAGCAGGAACAGGATGTACACCAGCAACGGAATAAGCTTTCTTTTGCTCATGGCCGGGCCTCAGCGGTTGGCGTCGGAGTGCGTCATGGCGGTGTAGAACAGCCAGGACACCAACAGGATGATCAGGAAGTACACCAGCGAAAACGCCGCTGCCGGACCGAGGTCGAATTGCCCTACGGCCATCTGGGTCAACGTCTGACTCAAGAAAGTCGTGGCGTTGCCCGGCCCGCCGCCGGTGAGCACGAACGGCTCGGTGTAGATCATGAAACTGTCCATGAAGCGCAGCATCACCGCGATCAGCAGCACGCTTTTCAACTTGGGCAACTGAATGTGCCTGAACACCGCCCAGGCCGAGGCGCGGTCGATACGCGCGGCCTGGTAATACACGTCGGGAATCGCGCGCAATCCGGAGAAACACAGCAGCGCCACCAGTGAAGTCCAGTGCCAGACGTCCATCACCAGCACCGTCACCCAGGCGTCCATGGTGTTGGCGGCGTAGTTGTAGCTGATGCCCATGGCATTGAGGCTCGAACCGAGCAGGCCGATATCCGCGCGGCCAAAGATCTGCCAAATGGTGCCAACCACGTTCCATGGGATCAGCAACGGAATCGCCAGAATGATCAGCACCACCGACGACCAGCGGCCCTTGGTTGGCATCGTCAGCGCAACGGCAATACCCAGCGGAATTTCAATCAGCAACACGCACGCCGAATAGATGAACTGGCGCAGCAATGAGTCGTGCAAACGCGGGTCGAGCAGCACTTGCTTGTACCAGTCGGCGCCGACGAAATAGCGGCTGGACTGGTCGAAGATGTCCTGCACCGAGTAGTTGACCACGGTCATCATCGGGATCACCGCACTGAACGCCACCAGCAGAAACACCGGCAACACCAGCCACCAGGCCTTGTTGTTCTGCACCTTGTTCATGGCTGCACCTCATCGTCGGCTTCGAGCAGAAACTCATCGGCATAAACCATCAACCACTGCGCCGGGAAACTGATGTACGCCGTGCCCTGCGGCACCGGTTTGTCTTCGGCCAGACGCACTTTCAACGGCGCGCCGTCGAGGTCGAGGGTCATGATCTTGTAGGTGCCGAGGTCTTCGACGTGTACGACCTTTGCCTGCATCGCGTCATCAAACGGCTCGTCCCACACGTGAATAAACTCGGGGCGGATGCCGACCTTCAGATTTTTCCACTGGCCGTGTTCGATATGTCGCTGCATCGCGTCAGACAGCGGCAGATGCGTCGAGGCGAAACCGACGCCGCCGGGTTGCGGCTGCACGTCGATCAGGTTCATGCCGGGGCTGCCGATGAAATAGCCGACAAAGGTGTGGCTCGGCCGCTCGAACAATTCCCGTGGCGTGCCGAACTGGACGATCTGGCCGCCGTACATCACCGCAATCTTGTCGGCGAAGGTCGATGCTTCCAGTTGATCGTGGGTGACGTAGACCATGGTGATGTTGAACTGCTCGTGGATCTGCTTGAGCTTGCGCCGCAGTTTCCACTTCAGGTGCGGGTCGATCACCGTCAGCGGTTCGTCGAAGAGGATCGCCGAAACGTCGTCGCGGACCAGACCACGGCCCATCGAGACTTTCTGTTTTTCGTCGGCGGTGAGGTTGCGCGCCTTTTTGCTCAGCAGGTTTTGCAGGTCGAGGACTTCGGCAATTTCCTGCACCTTGCTGTGCACTTTTGCCTCGGCCATGCCCTGATTGCGCAGGGGAAACGCGAGGTTGTCGAACACAGTCATCGTGTCGTACACCACCGGAAACTGGAAAACCTGAGCGATGTTGCGCTTCTCCGGCGTCAGGTCGTTGACCGCTTTGCCATCGAACAACACGTGGCCCTGTGAGGGGCTGAGCAGCCCGGAAATGATGTTGAGTAAAGTCGACTTGCCGCAACCCGACGGCCCGAGCAATGCATAGGCGCCGCCCTGCTCCCAGACGTGATCCATCTCGCGGATCGCGTAATCTTCCGCGCCGCTCGGGGTTTTGCTGTAGCTGTGGGCGAGGTGTTGCAAACGGATTTCGGCCATCAGGCAACCCTCGCGACACGCCGGCCCGGTGCTTGCACCAGACGGCCCTGCGCATCGAAAACGAACAGTTTATGGGTCGGGATGTAGATGCGGATCGGCGCATCGACGTCGTATTCGTGAACGCCGGGCAGGTGCAGCACCAGCAGGAAATGCTCGTTGCGCACGTGCAGGAAGGTTTCCGAACCGCTGATCTCGGCGACTTCGACGGTGACCGCCAATTCCAGATCATCATCGTTGCTCGGCACCAGCGAAATGTGGCTGGGGCGCACGCCAAAACGGAACTCGCCCTCGCCCACTGGGCGCAGATCAACGTTCAACGGGAAGTGTACGAAGTTGGCAAAACTCACTTCGTTACCGGCAATGCGCCCGGGCATCAGGTTGATCGGCGGCTCGGAGAACAACTCGGCGGCGAGCACGCTTTGTGGCTGGTGATACACCGAGGTCGACGGGCCGCTCTGAATCACCCGGCCTTCGTGAAGAATGGTCGTGGTGCCGCCGAGTGCCAGCGCTTCGTTGGGCTCGGTGGTGGCGTAGATCGCGATGGTGTGGCGCGCCTTGAACAGCTCGCGCATTTCCTGGCGCAGCTCTTCGCGCAGTTTGTAGTCGAGGTTGACCAGCGGCTCATCGAAGAGGATCAGCTCGGCGTCCTTGACTAATGCGCGGGCCATGGCGGTGCGTTGTTGTTGGCCGCCAGAGAGTTCCAGCGGGTAGCGCTGCAGAAACTTCTCGATGCGCAGCATCTTCGCGGTTTCCTGCACTTTGCTATGGATGATCTCTTTCGAAACACCGGCCTGACGCAACGGCGAGGCGATGTTTTCGAACACGGTCATGGTCGGGTAGTTGATGAACTGCTGATAGACCATCGACACGTTGCGCAGGCGCACCGGACGTTGGGTGACGTCGACGCCGTTCATCAGGATGCGGCCGCTGTCGGGTTTGTCCAGACCGGCCATTAAACGCATGAGGCTGGTTTTGCCGGACAGCGTGCGGCCGAGCAAAACGTTGAAAGAACCAGGTTCGAATTTCAGGCTCGCATCGTCGATCCAGATCTGGCCCTCGACGGTACGGCTGACGTGCTCCAGGGTGAGTGACATGGCTCGGCCTTTTTATTATTGGAGTCAAGCGACCTGTGCACGGGAGCGAGTTTCGTGCCAGAAATGGCAAGTGGTTGATTTGGCGTGAAAATCGTTGAATGCGGGGGGATTGAGCGTTCATTGCTGAACACATTTGAACAGTCGGGCGATTGACAATGAACAATAGTGAACAACACTCTATGAACTCATTTCGGTGAGCTCCGGAGATCCTGTGGGAGCGAGCTTGCTCGCGAATGCGGTGTGTCATTCAACCGATTCGGTGACTGATACGACGCTTTCGCGAGCAAGCTCGCTCCCACAGTTGATCTGTGTTGTTCTCAGGATTTGGGTTCATAACAACAATAAAAATCGCTGCATCAGAGGCTGACTGCCATGGCCGCACCTGCCCCGCCGCTGTCCCACGACGCGATCGTCCAGACTTCCTGGCAACGTTGCCGCGCGTTCGGTCTCGACCACCAAAGCACGCCGGCCTTCGATCAGTTGCCTGCCGCCGGCATCGCGCAGTTGCTCGACAGCCATCACTCACTGGTGCAGACCACGCACCAGGAAGTCCTGCCCTATTACGAAAACATCCTCAGCAACTCCAACTGCCTGATCATGCTCGCCGACAATCAAGGTCAGGTGCTGACCTCGTGGGGCACGCAACGGTTTATCGAACCGAATCTGGCGCGGGGGTTTCAGGCTGGTGCAAGTTGGGTCGAGCGCACCAGCGGCACCAATGCGATCGGCACGGCGCTGGCGTGTGAGCAAGCCGTTCATATCGAACACGATGAACACTTTCTCAAGGCCAACCGCTTCATGACCGGTTCCGCTGCGCCGATTTTCGACGCCGAGCGCAAGGTCATAGCGGTGCTCGATGTGTCCAGCGACAGCTACCTGCCGCCCTCGCACACTTTGGGTATGGTCAAGATGATGAGCCAGACCGTGGAAAACCGGCTGATCCTCAACCTGTTCCATGGTCAGCATTTTCAACTGACCTTCAACACCGGGTTGAACAACCTCGACAGTCAGTGGGCCGGGTTGTTGATCTTTGATGAGAGCGGTCAAGTGCTGTCGGCCAATCGTCGCGCCGACAATCTGCTCGGTGTGCGCTTGTCGCGGGTGAGCGTTGAAAGTCTGTTCAAGGTGTCACTGCTGGAGTTGATCAATCAGCCCGACGGGTTGCCGTTTGCCTTGCAGACGTCCGGGCGTAACCGTTTTCAATGTTTGTTGAAGCGGCCGAAACAGGCGCCAATTCAGCCTCGGGTGTTTGCCGAACCGAAAAGCGTTGAAGTGCCATTAAAACCACCCGCGGGCGCTATCAGCCTCAGCACCCTGCACTTCGGCGACAGTCGCGTGGAGAAAGCTGTGCGCCAGGCTGAGCGTTTACTGGAGAAAGACATTCCGCTGCTGATCCATGGCGAAACCGGTGTCGGCAAAGAGGTCTTCGTCAAAGCGCTGCATCAGGCCAGCTCGCGCAGCAAACAGGCGTTTATCGCCGTCAACTGTGCGGCGATCCCCGCCGAACTAGTCGAGTCCGAGTTATTCGGTTACGAGAAAGGCGCGTTCACCGGCGCGAATCAGAAAGGCAGCATCGGACTGATTCGCAAGGCTGACAGAGGCACGTTATTCCTCGATGAAATCGGCGACATGCCATTGCCGACTCAGGCGCGGTTGTTGCGGGTTTTGCAGGAGCGCTGTGTGCAGCCGGTGGGCAGTAGCGAGCTGTTCCAAGTGGATTTACGGATTATTTCGGCGACTAACCGATCCTTACGCGAACAAGTGCAGTTGGGGCGGTTTCGTGAGGATTTGTATTACCGCATTGGTGGACTGACGCTGGAGCTGCCGCCATTGCGGGAGCGCAGTGATAAAGAGGCGTTGTTTAAACGGTTGTGGGAACAGCATCGTGAGCCGACGCAGTGGGCGGGGTTGAGCCAAGAGGTGCTGGAACTGTTCAGCCGTCATCCGTGGCCGGGGAATTTGCGTCAGGTCAGTAGCGTGATGCAGGTGGCGCTGGCGATGGCTGAGGAACAGCCGGTGAGGCTGGAGCATTTGCCGGATGATTTTTTTGTTGATCTGGAGATGGAGCCGGTGGAGAGCGCGGCGCCGTTGGGGGTTGATTTGAATGATGTGGAAGCGTTGAACCGGGAGTTGAAAGCGGCTGGGGGGAATATTTCGCATCTGGCGCGGCGATTGGGGGTGAGTCGGAATACGCTTTACAAGCGGTTGCGGCAGATTGAAGGTTGAGTGAACCGCCCTTTCCCTCACCCCAGCCCTCTCCCAAAGGAGAGGGAGCTGACCGCGGTGTCTGGCGTTGTACACCGACCTGAAAAAACCAGTCGATTATGGATTCAAAGCATCCAGTTCAGGTCGGCGTACCTCGTGAACATCCCCCAATCAGTCTCCTCTCCCGGAGGGATAGGGAGCTGACCGAGGTGTCTGGCGCTGGACATCGACCTGAAAGATCGTGGCGATTATGGATTCGGTGCAAATCGCTCAGGTCGGTGTATCTCGTGAACATCCCCCAATCAGTCCCCTCTCCTGGGGGAGAGGGCTAGGGTGAGGGCGAAAATTCCGGCTCAACATGCGCAACCGAAGCCGCCGCCAATGTGCGCAACCCGACCAACACAACAACCACCATCATGATCCCAGCGCCAATGGCCACGCCAAACCCCGCCCGTGCACCACAGCCATCAATGACCAGCCCCGCCAGCATACCGCCCAGCGCGACGCCAATGCTGATACCCGTGGTCATCCACGTCAGCCCTTCGGTGATCCGCGATGGCGGGATGATGATCGTTCCCAGCTTCATGACCACGACCATCGTTGGCGCAAACGAAATCCCGGCAATAAACAGCGTCGCTGACAGGACATAAACGTCCGTGGCAAAAATGGGCAGCACGCCAGTGAACGCCGTGACCAATATCCCGATCAGGAACTGTTTTTCGATCGCCAGCGAAACCCTCATCGCACCAAACGTCAGGCCCGCCACCAGTGAGCCGAACGCATAGGCAGCGAGGATGAAGGTCGCTGCCCCCGGCCAGCCTTGCGCATTGGCGAAGGCGACGACGGCAACATCGATAGCTCCACCAATGACCCCCATCGCCAACAGCGCCAGAACAATGGTGCGAACCCCGGGAATCAGCAGGGTTGAGCCGCTACGGCTGGCGTGGCCGACGACAACCTTAGGCTCAGTCTGGCGTTGCAGCAGAAACGCCGTGACCCCGACGGCCAACAGCCCGACCGCAACCAGCGGCCCGGCTTCGGCGAAAAAGCTCACACTCAAACCAATCGCCAGTGGCGGGCCGATGATGTAAGCGAGTTCGGTCAGGACCGTGTCCAGCGAGAACGCCGTGTGCAACTGCGGCTTGCCCCGGAACAACTGCGACCATCGCGCGCGGATCATCGATGGCATGCTCGGCATCGTCCCCGCCAAGGCTGACAGTACAAAGAACACCGCGGCGGGCGCTCTCAGGTAAACGGCGGTGATCAGCGCCAGCAGCATGGCAATGCTGAACGCGGTGACGATGGGCAGTACGCGACTCTGGCCATGTTGATCGACCAGTCTGGAGATGTGCGGGCCGAGCAGTGCATTGGCCAGGGTGAACGTCCCGGCGACTGCGCCGGCCAGCCAGTACACCCCGGTTTGCTGCACCAGCATGGTGATGATGCCGATGCCGATCATTGCCTGCGGCAAGCGCGCGATAGAGCTCGCGAGCACTAGCCCGGTGGCGCCGGGGGTCGTTAGCAGCTCGCGGTAGTGATTGGCCATGGTGTTTCCCTTACATGATCGTCACCGCTCAGCATCCGGCTGAACGCGTTGCCGATATCAAGACCTACGCGAACGTCAAAAGCAACCCTCACCCCAGCCCTCTCCCAGAGGGAGAGGGGGCTGACCGAGGTGTCTCGAGTCATCCATCGACCTGAAAAAAGGATTCGAATATGGATTCAGAGCAGGCCGGCCAGGTCCGAGTACATCGACCTGAAAGAACCAGTCGATTATGGATTCGGTGCAGCACGTTCAGGTCGGCGTATTTCTTGAGCATCCCCCATTCGGTCCCCTCTCCCTCTGGGAGAGGGTTAGGGTGAGGGGCTTTCTCGCCGCCAAACAAAAACCCGCACTAGGCGGGTTTTGTTTTGAAGCCAAACACAGCAATCAGTCAGCCAGACGCCAGGTAGTCCCACCCTTGCCGTCTTCCAACACAACGCCCATCGCAGTGAGCTGATCTCGAATCCGATCCGACTCAGCCCAATCCTTCCCGGCCCGTGCCGCCAGACGCGCCGCAATCAGTGCATCAACCTCAGCTGCATCAACACGCCCTTCAGCGCCCGCCTGCAGGAAGTCATCCGCCTCCAACTGCAACACACCCAACACGCTCGCCAGCTCTTTCAGACGCGCCGCCAGACCTGCCGCCGCATCGAGATCGCTCTCACGCAGACGGTTGATCTCACGCACCATCTCAAACAGCACCGCGCAGGCTTCCGGCGTACCGAAGTCGTCGTTCATCACCGTAGTGAAACGCTCGACAAACGCTTCGCCGCCGGCCGGCGCCACAGTCGGCAAACCTTTCAACGCGTGGTAGAAACGCTCGAGGGCGCCTTTGGCGTCCTTGAGGTTGTCTTCCGAGTAGTTGATCGCGCTGCGGTAGTGGCTCGACACCAGCAGGTAACGCACGACTTCCGGGTGATACTTTTCCAGCACGTCGCGAATGGTGAAGAAGTTGTTCAAGGACTTGGACATCTTCTCGCCATTGATGCGAATCATGCCGCAATGCATCCACGCGTTGGCGTAGGTCTTGCCGGTGGCCGCTTCGCTCTGGGCGATTTCGTTTTCGTGGTGCGGGAACTCGAGGTCGCTGCCGCCGCCATGAATGTCGAAGGTCTCGCCGAGGCAGCAGGTGGACATCACCGAGCACTCGATGTGCCAGCCCGGACGCCCGGCGCCCCATGKCGATTCYCAGCTTGGCTCGCCCGGTTTGGCGGCTTTCCACAGCACGAAATCCAGCGGGTCCTGTTTCGACTCGTCGACTTCGATGCGGGCGCCGATGCGCAGGTCTTCGATCTTCTTGCGCGACAGTTTGCCGTAGCCCATGAACTTAGCAACGCGGTAGTACACGTCGCCATTGCCCGGCGCGTAGGCGTAACCCTTGTCGATCAAGGTCTGGATCATCGCGTGCATGCCCGGAATGTGATCCGTGGCGCGCGGTTCCATGTCCGGCTTCTTGATGTTCAGGCGCGCTTCGTCTTCGTGCATCGCGGCGATCATGCGCTCGGTCAACGCTTCGAACGATTCACCGTTCTCGTTGGCGCGGTTGATGATCTTGTCGTCGATGTCGGTGATGTTGCGCACGTAGGTCAGGTCGTAACCGCTGAACCGCAACCAGCGGGTCACCAGGTCGAAAGCGACCATGCTGCGGCCGTGGCCAAGGTGGCAGTAGTCGTACACGGTCATCCCGCAGACGTACATGCGCACCTTGTTGCCATCCAGCGGCTTGAAGACTTCTTTGCTCTTGGTGAGCGTGTTGTAGATCGTTAGCACGTTATTTCCCTTGACGCTGAATCACTGGCCCCACGAATCACGCAGGGTCACGGTACGGTTGAATACCGGCTGACCTGGTTTCGAGTCCTTCATATCAGCAACGAAGTAGCCTTCGCGCTCGAACTGGAAACGGTCTTCCGGCTGTGCGTTGCCAAGCGATGGCTCAGCACGACAACCGGTGAGTACCTGCAGCGAATCAGGGTTGATGTTGTCGAGGAAACTCGCGCTGTCTTCAGCCTTCTCAGGGTTGGCCGAACGGAACAGGCGATCGTACAGACGCACTTCGCACTCGACGCTGGCGGCAGCCGGCACCCAGTGGATCACGCCTTTGACCTTGCGGCCTTCCGGGTTCTTGCCGAGGGTTTCCGGGTCGTACGAGCAACGCAGTTCGACGATGTTGCCATCGGCGTCCTTGATCGCTTCGTCGGCACGGATCACGTAGCTGCCGCGCAGACGCACTTCACCGGCAGGCTCCAGGCGCTTGTAGCCCTTCGGCGGCTCTTCCATGAAGTCGTCACGGTCGATGTAGATTTCCCGGGCGAATGGCAGTGCGCGCACGCCCATGTCTTCTTTCGGGTGGCGCGGCAGTTCGAGGTTTTCGACCTGGCCTTCCGGGTAGTTGGTGATGACGACTTTCAGCGGACGCAGCACGCACATGGCGCGCGGCGCGGTCTGGTCGAGGTCGTCACGGATGCTGAATTCGAGCATGCCGAAGTCAACCACGCCGTCGGAACGGTTGGTGCCAACCATTTCGCAGAAGTTGCGGATCGATTTCGGCGTGTAGCCACGGCGGCGGAAGCCAGACAGCGTGGACATGCGCGGATCGTCCCAGCCGTTGACGTGCTTTTCATCGACCAGTTGCTTGAGCTTGCGCTTGCTGGTGATGGTGTAGTTGAGGTTCAGACGGCTGAACTCGTACTGACGCGGGTGCGCCGGCACTGGCAATGCGTCGAGGAACCACTCGTACAGCGGACGATGGCTTTCGAACTCCAGGGTGCAGATCGAGTGGGTGATGCCTTCGATGGCGTCCGACTGACCGTGGGTGAAGTCGTAGTTCGGGTAGATACACCACTTGTCGCCGGTCTGGTGGTGATGGGCGTGGCGGATGCGATACATGATCGGGTCGCGCAGGTTCATGTTCGGCGAGGCCATGTCGATCTTCGCGCGCAGCACGCGGGCGCCGTCCGGGAACTCACCGGCACGCATGCGCGCGAACCAGTCGAGGTTCTCTTCCACCGAACGGTCGCGGAACGGGCTGTTCTTGCCCGGCTCGGTCAGGCTGCCACGGTATTCCTTGGCCTGCTCCGGGGTCAGGTCGTCGACGTAGGCCTTGCCAGCCTTGATCAGCTCCACCGCCCAGTCGTGCAACTGGTCGAAATACTGCGAGGCGTAGCGCACTTCACCGGACCACTCGAAGCCCAGCCATTTGACGTCGGCTTCGATCGCGTCGATGTATTCCTGGTCTTCCTTGGCCGGGTTGGTGTCGTCGAAACGCAGGTGCGTGACGCCGCCGAACTCCTGGGCCAGGCCGAAGTTCACGCAGATCGACTTGGCGTGGCCGATGTGCAGGTAGCCGTTGGGCTCAGGCGGGAAACGGGTGACGATCTGGGTGTGCTTGCCCGAGTCCAGGTCTGCCTGGATGATCGGCCGCAGGAAATTGACCGGCACGGCAGGGCCGGACTTGGCATTCGAGGTAGGGTCGACAGTGGGCTTGCTCATAGGATCCTTGACTTACATGTGCGCGGCCGCAGAGGGGGCCAGACAAAACAAAGCCGCTATCATAGCCGATGCTGTCAAGGGGCTGACAGAGCACGGCCTATAAAGGAGCGCATTTAATCGCCGGGAATTGAAAAACAGCCTCGAAATTCGCGCCTGTCACGCTAAACTGCGCACCTTGGCCCACGGGCTGAACCGGTAACGGGCGCAAATGTCCCATTGCCCACGAATTCCTTATAAAGAGTAGCGATCATGACTCAAGTTAAATTGACCACCAATCATGGCGACATCGTCATCGAACTGAACGCTGAAAAGGCGCCGATCACCGTCGCCAACTTCATCGAATACGTTAACGCCGGTCACTACGAAAACACTGTTTTCCACCGCGTAATCGGTAACTTCATGATCCAGGGCGGCGGTTTCGAACCAGGCATGAAAGAAAAGAAAGACAAGCGTCCAAGCATCCAGAACGAAGCTGACAACGGTCTTTCCAACGACAAATACACCGTTGCCATGGCCCGTACCATGGAGCCGCATTCGGCTTCCGCGCAGTTCTTCATCAACGTCGCCGACAACACCTTCCTCAACCACAGCGGCAAGAACGTGCAGGGCTGGGGCTACGCGGTATTCGGTAAAGTGACCGCCGGCACCGACGTTGTCGACAAGATCAAAGGTGTTTCGACCACTTCCAAGGCCGGCCACCAGGACGTACCAGCAGACGACGTGATCATCGAGAAAGCCGAGATCATCGAAGCGTGATATTGCTGATTTCAGACTTGCATCTGGAAGAGGAGCGCCCGGACATTACCCGGGCGTTTCTGGATTTGCTCGCCGGACGCGCCCGCTCGGCGAGTGCGTTGTACATTCTTGGCGACTTCTTCGAAGCGTGGATTGGCGACGACGCCATAACGCCCTTCCAGCGTTCCATCTGCCAGGCCCTGCGCGAATTGAGCGACAGCGGCACGGCCATCTTTCTGATGCACGGCAATCGCGACTTCATGCTCGGCAAGGCCTTCTGCAAGCAGGCCGGCTGTACGTTGTTGAAGGACCCGAGTGTCGTGCAGTTTTACGGCGAGCCGGTACTGTTGATGCACGGCGACAGCCTCTGCACCCGCGATGTCGGCTATATGAAGCTGCGGCGTTATCTGCGTAACCCGATCACGCTGTTTATCCTGCGCAATCTGCCCTTGAGCAGCCGCCACAAACTGGCGCGCAAACTGCGCAGTGAAAGCAAGGCACAGACGCGGATGAAGGCTAATGACATTGTCGATGTCACGCCGGAAGAGATTCCGCGGATCATGCAGGCGTTTGGCGTGAARACCTTGATTCATGGCCACACCCACCGCCCGGCGATCCACAAGTTGCAACTCGGTGAGCAGGCGGCGAAGCGGATTGTGTTGGGGGATTGGGATCGTCAGGGGTGGGCATTGCAGGTGGATGAGAGCGGCTACGCCCTGGCGCCGTTCGACTTCGCCCCGCCGCTGGCTTTGCCGCACGGCTAAAAGCTTTACCCCCTCACCCCAGCCCTCTCCCCCAGGGGGGCGAGGGGGAAAGGGAGCCGACCGCATGC
>NZ_JBFUIR010000063.1:0-22919 GCF_056401755.1 Pseudomonas sp. P4_D7
CATATAGTGAAGTCGAAGTTAAAAATATTATGAATTAGAAGGAGGTGTGAGTTCTCGTTGGTGCAGTCGTATATTCCTTTTCTTTTAAGTATCTCGTCGAGTTTTCCTTCCTTTAGTGCAAGTCGAGCGTCAGTCAGTTGTCGAAGGCCTTTATTTATTTTGTCGGTAACGAGATGGTCAGTATCGCCAAGGATATAGGCTCTGCCGCCTGTTCGCAGATATTTAACCTGAGTAAAATAATATTGGTTTCGCTTTATGTCTTTGATTATCAGGTCTACGTCAGGGTTAAGATTTTGGTCCCCGATTTCATGAGGTACAAAGCCTTCAAATGCGCAGTAATTTTTCTTAATGTCTTCACGGGTGAAATAGTCAAACACACACCTTTTTTCGAAAAACATCCCAATTTCATGGTTTAATTTCTCGTCAGAAATCTTGTTGGCGAGATAATTGATTGTATGCCGAAGCTGTATTGTAATGCTGGGGTTAGTAATGGATACTCCTTTACTGGTGACATCRAACACCCGGTCAGGTCTTGGCTGTTTTTCCGAGAATTCTTCGATTTTTTGAATTTCGTCTGTTGTTATACCAATCTTGCTGATGAGCTGATTGGGTGCGTAATTCAATTCGTTCTTGATCTGACACCATGAGCAAAGAACTGCAAGCTTACACAGCTTTCTAGCCCATTGTATGCTTGGAAGGCTTTGAATTTTATATGGTAGTTCCCCTTCGGGAACAAAAAATATTTTATCTGTAAGTTTTTCGCCCAGCGCCTTTATAACCAAAGGGAACATGGAGTTCTTATCGAAGCCTAAAGGAATCATGTCAAGATAAGCTATGTTGGCTGCGCAGCTATTTTGCTCCCATTGATTAGCAAACCACTTTCGATGCAATTGCTTCGTGACTTCATGGGAGGATGGTCTGACTTCGATTAAGTTACCCTGCTTTGTCGCGGATGCGGTTTTTGATAGCAGAAGAAAAAGCACCTCGCTAAGAAAGTAAAACCTAATAATGTCATACAGGCCTTCATTCGGCTTTGTGCCGTGATATTCATTTATTTTAAAAGAGTCAGAAATCCTGTCTAGTTGCATGTTGATACCATCGCAGGCTTTAATGGTTAGCGCTTGTTTGAGTGGCTCTGAAAGGCTGGTCTTTAAGAGTTTGTATTCTAGTGGCCTAGGCTTTGCTGTGGTGTTTTCAAGGGTTAATGGTCCACTATTCGCTAGATCGGAATGAATCTGGCCCAGTGAAGGCAGTAACTTTTCTCTAAGCCTGTTGAACTCACTAGCCAGAGTCAGCGTTTCCTTCGAAGGATGAGAGTCAGGTTCATGAAGGGTTTTCTCAATGTAACTTATTGGGTCAAAGTCGAGCGGATGCATCATCATTCGCCGCAATGTCTTAATTTGTCCTATTGGTAGTCCATACCAGATCAAAGCCTTTCCTCCACTGTCTTTTTGAAGCCGTTTATCTGTATCGGCGGTTTTTTGGGTTTTGGAGGTTCAGGGCTGGAAGATGCAGATTCCGCCGCTTAAGCTCTTCTATGCCCCTGTAAGAAATGGATCGGTGGAGAGCCACTGATGCGCCTTGACTCATCCACTGATGTCTCAAGCTGCCGTCCTGCTGGCTCGGCAACCAGGCCTAACGCAGCATCGAGTCAGACTTAGTCTCTGAAGCAGCGCTGCTGAGCAGCCAAATCAGCGCAGGGGATTGCTTGACGTGTTCTGCCATGGTTGTTATTGCAACCTTGAGAGGCGGAATAGTCGACACGACGACATCGTAATTCTCGGCAGGCTGTAGACGAACGCCAATGATGACACTTTTGTCTTCTTGTTCGCGGGCGTAAGCGATAAAGCCATTCTCCAACGGATGCACATATTCTCCAGTCCGCACGCCGGGATAGTTAGGGGTCTTGTGGAAATCACTTCGTAGTGCAATGACTTTGGTCACGGCCTTGAAGGCCGGACTGAAGTTGTCGGTAAGGTAGCCGTAGCTCATGGCAAATAGCACGCTAATGATCAGTGCCCCTGCACCATGGAACATGATCATACTGCGCGATTGCTTGAATTTAGCTTGAAAGCCGAGGAGCGCGGCCAAGCGGGTCATATGTTGCCAGGCTGCTTCGAATGGCAGGCTGATCATCGCGATGACCATGATCAGCACTGCTGTCAGACCAAGGAGTATTGCCACCACAAGCAGCCACGATGGAATGTAGAACAGCAACGCGAGAAAGCCGACTGTCAGATCAAAACTTTGAGGGGGCAGCCCTAACGTCTCGGCAACCGCGAAACGCGCGCATGCTGTGGACATCAGCAGTGCAAGCAGATGCATAATGATGATGGGCGTTTTGGCGAATGGCTTATCCCATGCTGTATGGAGCCAGCGGGCGAAAGGGATGCACCAGGCAATGAATCCGCAGATTATCAATGCAGCCGCGACCGTCGTCCCGATGGTAAGCGCGGATATGCCCGTGTATAGGGAAGCTGCAATCGTGATGAGGTACGTAACTACCGAGGCGAGATAGAACCGTTGGGATACGGAATATTGCTGGAATTTGGCGAGCAGTTTTGCTTTCAGAGCTATCATTTTCATCCTTGAACTTCTTTTCAGTGCTTCTAAAATCCATGCGGATAGAAATGCTTGGCCGCCTTGATGTACGTCTTGTTCTGCCAGTTGAGGTGGATGACCCCGTGGCGGCCCATCAAACCACCACGAGTTCAGCTTATTTATGTGGGCACGAATGGCGAATCAATCGGCTGGCAGACAATTCGCCACATCCCGCGTACGCCGTCTTCGACCCAACTGCCTTCCAGCACATTCGAGCCTTCGAAGCGGTGCAGCGTTGCTCTGCCGTCGAAGCCTTCTGCTTGCAGTTCGTAATGCCCCGGGCCTTTTGCCTGGCCTCGGTATTGCCAGGTCTGCCCCGCGTCGTCATAGGAGACGGTGATAAACTCGATGTCGATCGTAACCTTGCAGGGTTGATCGAACGACGCGGCACTGCTGGGGCGGAAGGTGTCCATTTTGGCGTACATGTTGGCGTCCTTGTAAAGATATCAGGAGCGGTTCAGGGCAGCAGCCAAGTGCTGTTTGGGGTGGTTGACCGGATGCCGACTGCCTGGCACTGCTCCAGAATCGGCAGAATGTAGGTGATGTTGGTACGGCCCGGCTTGCCTTCTGCTCTGTAACGAGCCGCCTGGCAAAGTGGGCCGGCTTTTTCGTACGTATGGTTGGAGCTGATTTCCACAGCTTGCGCTTGGCCGAAATGATTGTTACCGGCGAGGTAGTCCAACGTTTGCTGAAAAGCTGTTCGAGTCAGCGCCAACTGCGAGTCTTCCGATCCGGCCTCAATCACAACGCGATTTGCATCAACGGTCGTGATACGGAAACGGGCGCTACGCGACGGTGTTTGCAGTTCCTTGCCTTGCAGGCGGCTGATCAATGCCCAGAGAGTGTTGTCGACTTGAATGATGTGCTGCATGGGATAATTCCTTCGTTGCTGAACGGACGCTAGCTTTAGCCTGAAGCGACTTATGGAATCTTGATACCCAACGCATTCAGCGATGGCGTATCCATCCGGCCATTCACGGTCAGCCCACTGTCCATCTGAAAGGCCATCAACGCACCACGTGTCGCCTTGCCCATCACCCCGTCAATGGTGCCTTGGTAATACTGGCGCACCATCAGCGCGGTCTGCACACGGGTGACCAGGTTGCTTTTCTGCTCATTGGTCGCGCGGCTCTTTGAAGTGCTCGAACTTGTCCCGCTGGTAGTGCCAGACGACTGATAAAGGCTGTTGCTGCTTGACGTACTGCTCGAAGCACCCGGCGCGCTGTAGCTTCGGGTACTGGTAGCGGGTGGGCTGTAGTAGCGAGGTGCGCTATAGCCACCCGAGCCGCTGTAGTGAGAACTGTGCGAACTGTGGGATCGGTGCGAACTGTGCGAGCGATGTGCCGCATAGATGTTGACGGTGTCTGACGCATTGAGCGTATCGGCAAATACCGGGGGCTGTAGCTTGTCGTTGGGTTGCCAGTTCGCATCGGCGAGCGACAGATGGCCCGCCTGTGCCAGGGTGGTACCTGCCATTGGCAGCAAGCTGATCCCACTGATCAGGACTTTCCAGCGGTCGAGCAATTTCACTGTGCACTCCTTGCATAGGCGCTAAAGGCCTCGGTCGATAGTAGTTGTACGCCGCGGCTCTGCCAGCGGTCGGTGTGGGATCTGAAGAAGCCAGAGCAATGTTTGACGGCAGCGCATTGCTGGCAGGTATCGATGAACAGGTTCTTCCAGTCCGAGATGCTCTGGCGGGCGAAACGCGAGAGGTGGGCCGGGATCAGGCACAGGGGCAAGTTGTAGATCGAAACCGGCACTCCGCGGTTGAACAGGAAATACACGGCCTGGCTCAACGACTCTTGATAGTCCAGCGGGTCAACCCACAGTTCTTCGTAGTTCTTCCTGGCCAGGCCGGTACTTTCGATACCCATCAGCGCAACATGCCGCACGAAGGGCAGGTTCCTGAACACGTAGTGGGCGAGTTCGGGCAAGCGTGGCGTGGTCAGGCGATTGAGCACCACGCGTATTTCGATGATCTGGTTGGCGCGCGCCAGGTTGTAAAGACCTTGCAGGGTTTCGCTGAACGCGCCTGGAGCCTGCACCACATGGTCATGGTCTTCGGCATTGTCGGCATACAGCGGGATGCCCCAGCTCAACTGAGGGTGGCCGATGGCAGAGAGCGCTGCGATCCAGCTCGGGTCTTGGAACAGACGCCCGTTGCTGAGCACATGAATGGATTTCTGCGGCAAAACGGCTTTGCACTTGGCCAGGATTTCGAGCAGGCCGTCGCGATAAAGCGTTGGTTCTCCGCCGCTGATTCCCAGATTTTCCTCGCCCGGGTCCATCAGGTCGATCAGCCGTAGGTTCTCCTCGATGTGCCAACGGTCATCGATATCTTTGGGCGGCTGCGAGCACATCAGACAGAGGCTGTTGCAACGATCAGTCATGAACAGCAGGTTGCTGTCTGAGCCTCGTCGATAGAGCACTCGCACCATCGCGTTGCCTGGTGTGATGGCAATGACATCGCCGGGCTGCACGACATCCGCATCTTTAGGGGTGTGCAGGTGTGGCCGCGCGCTGTCGAAGTCGCCGATCAATGGCTCCGGGATCAGGAATCCACCCACTGGTAATGAGAGCAGATGCGGGCTCCGTAGCCGTTCTTCGTTTGGTAGCCAAAGCAGCAGGTCACCGAACTCAGCGCTTCCGGCACAAACAGCCAGGCCTTGTTCGATGAACTCATCCAGAGTGATGACCTTGAGCAGTTTCGGCTCATTCAGGTGATGGATTTCGAAGTGGGTATCTTTGCGCAGCATCGCCATCAGCCCCTGTAACCCGGGAACCGGACATCGTTGTAAGAGCGCCTGTTCAACCAAGACAGCAGTACCCTCTGCACGTTGTCGTCGCCATCGCAAAGCAGGCCGAAAAGATGCTTCAGCAGCCCCATGTTCTTCTTGCAGAAGCTGCTGAACACTCGGTGTCCGATCGGGTCAGCTTGGCGGGCATAGTGTTCGACGGGGTCAGCACCACAGTACGGGACAAGTGCGCAATCGGAGCAGCCCGGCAGCGCCTCTGCTACACCACTGGCGAGCAACACATTCATAACGGGCGATGCGAGTAATTCAGACAAGGGTTGCTGCACGGTGCCGAGCCTCAAGCCGTCTTCACCCATCTCCAGCAACATTCGGGCTTCGTCCGAGGGATAGACGTAACCGTCATAGTTGTAGACCAGCGCCGCAGTGCCTGCGCCAGCGGGGGAGCGCAGGTCTACATAGCCGGAGGAGAAGGGTGTCAGGATATTCTTCAGCAACAAGCTCGCATAACTCTCTGAGAGGTATACGCCCTGTTGGTTGATATGCAGCAAATAGGCCAGTGCCTTCTTGTAGAAGGCCAGGTATCGCTCAATAGGGTAATCAAGTCGATGGGCACTCTTGGTGGCAAACCCATAAGGGCTCAGAGGCCGAAGTGAGATGCTGGAGAATCCCTGGCTTACATACTCATCGATGATCGCTTCAGGTTGTTCGAGGCTTCTTGAAGTCAGCGTGGTCAGCGCGGAAATTGCATCATGGCCAAGGCGCTCACGGACCCACTGGATGCCTTTTACAGTGCGTTCGTAGGAGTCTCGTGACGGGGTAGGGCGGTTGGCATTGTGCAAGGGCGCCGGCCCATCGAGCGAGGTCGAAAACTGGATGTGATTTTGTTCTGCGAAGTCGAGCATTTCCTCCGTCAGGTGGTGCAGCGTGGTGGTGATGACGAACTGGATATCCCGTTGTTCGACCACGTTCCGTTCAACGACCCATTCGACAATCTGGCGGACGCGCTCGAAGGCCAGAAGCGGCTCGCCACCCTGAAACTCCACAGTCAGGGCGGGAGCGTTCGATTCGAACAGGCGATCGACCGCCGCCTGTGCATCCGCTTCCGACAGGTCGTGGCCGGATCCTCCCAGAGGGGCCCGCGACACTTGGCAGTACTGGCAGGTGTGGTTGCAGCGCAATGTAACCACGAACAAGTGCAGTGCAGGGCCCTGGAAGAGGAAGTCCTTGCGGCTGCGATACTGCGCGGCCATTTCCGGGAACGGGTCGTGGCGACCTGGTTCGTAGATGAAGTGGCGGGCCAGCAGGTCCTTGTAAAAAGGCGTACCTGCTTGAACGTCGAAGTAACTGAGGGCTCGTAATTGCGCGTCGTTCACGTGCATGTACTCACCGGTATCGGAGGTGAGCAGGATGTCACGGTCATGTCCCGTGTTCATGCGCATGAATCGAAAAGGCAGCAAGCGGTAGTGCTTGGCGTCTGTCGCAATCAGTGTCACTGGGAAATTCCACATCCAGCGAGCGCGGCTCGGGCCAGGACTTCGCGCAACCCTGCTGTTTCGCGGTTGATATGGTCGCGTAGGGCGAAGTCGTTCAGATGCTGAAGGATCAGCGAGTGAGCCTGCTCCGGGGAAAGCGTTAGCCTTGCTTCAGCGGGGTGGGCCGTGAGGCTTATCTGATTGGCTTCAATGCCGACCTGGATCGTGACAGTGTCGGCCAGGGAATAAGCGGCGCGTTGCACCACGCTGAGCGGGTAGGCTGCGCTGTCGAGTTTCAGCGTGACTGGCCATGTCATCGGAACCGGTCCTTCAAATCCGTTGGGAACGTGTGGATTTTGCCGGTTGCCGAGGCATTATGCCATCATAATTTTTTACATTTGCACGCATTTGTCCAGCGTGGTGGGTGGTGCGCTCACTACGGCTCGGCCATTGATACGGGGTAGAGCCGAGGGTTCATATCTCCCTCAGTCCACCCATCCTCATCAATAGCCTGCTTGGCATCAGGCTGGGGGCATCCTTTTCAAACCATCCAAAGCATGCCCTCAAATATGCCCCCAATGTAGCAATCCACTGGAAGTGAATAGAGCACCATGGTATGTGGAAAGGCAAAAATGATCACCTGAACAGCCTGTTAGGCGACCCCCTAGAGACTCTCAGGATCGCCAAAAAACATCTGAATCCGCG
Source organism: Pseudomonas sp. P4_D7 (assembly GCF_056401755.1). Lineage (NCBI taxonomy): Bacteria > Pseudomonadati > Pseudomonadota > Gammaproteobacteria > Pseudomonadales > Pseudomonadaceae > Pseudomonas > Pseudomonas sp. P4_D7. Next base: position 7,535 of record NZ_JBFUIR010000063.1, read on the forward strand.
ACCGCAACCACCGCTCACCCGGATCATTATCCTGCGATCCACGCCACGCCATATGCAGTTCAAACGTGCGCGTCGGCAACGGCGGATCTTCCGCCCGAACCCCACCAGCCGCCGTCAGCGCATCCGCCGTGTAATCCGGTACGGTCGCCACGATGTCGGTGCCCGCCAGCAACGTACTCAAACCATTGAACTGCGGCACCGCTAGCACCACATGCCGCTTGCGCCCCAGTTTCTCCAGCTCTTCATCAATAAAGCCACTGAGATCGCCAGCAAACGACACCAGCGCATGCGGACGCGCGCAATAGTCGTCCAGGCTCAACGGCCCCGGCACGGTATCGGCGCGCAGCAATTTTGGCGCGCTGCGGCGCAGGACCTTGCGCTTGGCGTTGGCCGGCAGGTCTGTGGTGTAGCTGACGCCAATGGATATCTCGCCGGAGGCCAACAGGCCCGGCATCAATATGTAATTGACGCGACGGATCACCAGCACGATTCCCGGTGCTTCCGCGCGCAGGCGTTTGAGCAGCATTGGCAGCAGGGCGAATTCGACGTCGTCGGACAGGCCAATGCGAAATACCGAGGTGCTGGTCGCCGGGTCGAATTCGGCCGCACGGCTGACGGCGGTCGAAATCGAATCGAGGGCCGGCGAGAGCAGGGCGAAGATTTCCACCGCGCGGGCGGACGGTTCCATGCTGCGCCCGGTGCGTACAAATAGCGGGTCATCGAACAGGCTGCGCAGGCGCGAAAGGGCCGCACTGATTGCTGGCTGACCGAGAAAGAGCTTTTCTGCCGCCCGGGTCACACTGCGTTCRTGCATCAATGTTTCGAATACGATCAACAGGTTCAGGTCGACACGACGCAGGTCATTACGATTCATCTGGAGTCCTGGCAGAGTCATCAAGCTTGACGAGAGCGGCCATATGAGAACAATGGCCGGCATGAATCTTACGGGGAAAGGCTGGTACTCTGCACCGGAAAATTCAGCTTGAGTGAGACGTTGGCAGCAGTTTTTTCATGGATTTTGCCAATGCCGCCCCTGGTGCGGAATCAATGACAGGCATGTCGACTATTAATAGCCACTGATAGTCTTGGGTCAAAAGCCCAGATAGAGTTCAGGGCATTAGAGGTTACTTTGACGAGGTTTGCGATGTCCCGCACGATCCGTTTTCACAAGTTTGGTCCGGCCGAGGTGCTCAAATGCGAAGAGCATGCGGCCGCTCAGCCAGGTCCTGGCGAAGTGCAGGTGCGTGTCGAGGCGATCGGCATCAGCTGGTATGACACCCTTTGGCGTCAGAATCTGGCCTCGTCTCAGGCGCGACTGCCTGCGGGTCTTGGTCACGAGATGGCCGGTGTGATCACCGCTGTCGGCGATGGTGTCGATGATCTGGCAGTGGGTGACAAGGTCGCCAGCTTTCCGGCTGAGAGTGCGAACGACTACCCGGTCTACGGCGAATCGATCGTGCTGCCGCGTACTGCGCTGACCCGTTATCCGGATGTACTCAGCCCGATCGAGGCCAGCGTGCACTACACGCCGCTGCTGATCGCCTACTTTGCCTACGCCGATCTGGCGCGGGTCAAGCCGGGGCAGTTCGCGCTGGTCACTGACGCCAGCCATTGCGCCGGTCCTTCGTTTGTCCAGTTGGGCAAGGCGATGGGCGTACGGGTGATTGCCGCGACCAAGGAAGCCGAGGAGCGCGAGTACTTGCTGTCGCTGGGCGCTGAGAAGGTCATCGTCACCGAAGAGGAAGATCTGTTGATGCGAATCAACAAGATCACCGACAACCGTGGTGTCGACGTGGTGTTCGACGGTCTCGGCGGCCCGCAGATGTCGCTGTTGGGCGATGTGCTGGCGCCACGTGGCAGCCTGGTGTTGTACGGTTTGCAAGGCGGCAACCAGACGCCGTTCCCAGCCTGCGCAGCGTTCCAGAAGAACATCCAGTTCTTTGTGCACTGCATCGGCAACTTCACCGGCAAGCCGGAATTGGGCATCACTCAGGATCACGTCGCCTTGCAACGTGCCTTGCGTGACATCAACCAGTTGACCGCTGACCGCGTGCTGCTGCCGCTCAAGACGCGTGTATTTCCGTTCAACGAGTTCGTCGAAGCGCATCGTTACATGGACGAATGCCCATGCCGCGAACGGGTCGCTCTGCAGGTCGAACCGGCGTAAGCCCCTTTAATCAGAGTCCGTGGCCCCACGGACTCTTGTGCGTTTATCCTCCCCTGAAAACCGAGCTCCCTGGCGCTATGCCCGGGTCCGTTCAGCAACTGAACTGGTTTTTGCTCTCTATCTGTATCTTCTAATCACAATATAAGCCCTGATAATTGAATGATTACTTTCATCTCAAGGAATGAGCCATGTCTGTGCATTCAATTTGTCCTGTTCGATATAACGCGTCGAAAACCGTTGATCGCGGCAACTTTTGTTTAATTGTTGTAGGGCTATTCGGAAACTGCTTCTCTTTTTCTTGTGCTCACTTGGCGTGGGACCCTGTGGGAAATTTCCTAGGACTGCGCTCCGAAAAAAATATCCCAGCAATTACAGAGGTTTGAGACCGTTTTTGAGCGGCGGAAGGCGCTTTGTCAGTTCAAGTGTTTCAAATAACTTCAAACTTGTAAGTGTTAGCATCTGAGCGTCTATTACTTATTGATCAATTGTCGCTGGGCTGATGTGTCAGTCTGCGCGGCATGAAACTTTTTATACCGGGTAAATACCGATGAGCACGATCCATGATCAGGCAATGAACTATGTCTACCAGCAAGTATTGCAACGTTTGCTGAGTTTCTTCTCGCGCGCAGAGCGCACGGCGCTGCAACTGCTGATCCAGCGACTGGCAGTGGCCGCCGGCGGCATGGAGAACATCGGTCATTTCAAGGTGCTGGTGAACCAGTCAGGGTCGCGCGACAGTTGTTACACGCTGGCGTTATTGCGGGCGGCGCAGTTGACCATCGCTGGCCGTTCACCCGCGACCTTTCAGTTGCGGGTGGCCAACCTGCGCTGGAACGGCAGCAGCCAGGTGTCCCTGCAAAACATGCATCGCAGCTACAGCGCACTGTTCCTGTATGACGATCCCCGGGTAGAGCTGGTGATGGTCGACCACCGCGAGGTATTGCCGTTTGATCACCAGCTACCCATAAGCGAAGCCGGTCGCGAGGCCAACCGTATCAACCTGCTGCTGATCGGGCATCGTCGAACCTGGAACGAACCGCTTGAGCTATGGGATGACGCCTATCTGGCAACTGCCGAGTTCTATGGTCAGGTGGCCCGCTGGAACAATGGCGTCGATGCCATGGTCGGCAGTGAGTCCCCGCGTCGACAGAGCCATTTCCTCGAAGGGCTGGGGCGTGCCGCGCAGAAGGCTGAGATTGCCGCGCCGCCGGGGAGTTCTTGCGGCTTTGAAATGCTGTTTACGCTGCTCGACGGGCTGGGCGGTGATTATTACCGTGAGTTTTATCCCGAAGAGGAGCGGGTGGCGTGGCGTCCGGAGGGTCAATTCGAGGCCTGTCGGCGTACCAGTTTTATCAGTATCAACGACATGATTGTCGGCAAGCTCGAAGAGCGCTGGCCTTTGTTGAGTGATTTTCTAGGGTTTCAGGTTGACGATCTGACGCTTTATCAAGGTGATGACGAACACGTAGAGCCTAAGGTGGCTGCACATTTACGAGGTTTGCAGGCGCAACTCATCGAGGAGCGGAACTATGAGGACGGCGTCGGTGATTACCTCAAACGCAGCCTGATAACGATGCGGCAAAAACAGGTCCCTGAACCGGTATGCGAACAGTTGCTGGCCAGCTTCGACAATTTGCAGGAGCCCGGGAATCTGCGCGCCCAGGCGGAAAGCTCTCTGCTGGCCAGTTTTGAACTGAATGAAATCCAGCTGACGTGCCTGTTGTTTTCACCGTTCATTAACGCGGGGGCCGGACTTGAGCGATTCTTGCGTAATTGTCACCCCGGCATGTTGGTGGCATTGCCGGATCTGCACCGGGCGATGCAGGGCCTGCATGCGCCGGAACAGGTGATGAAATGGATGACGGATGTCAGTGGGCTGCCGGTCAGGTTGATTGTGCGTTTGTATGCAATGGGGCCGGTTCGTATGTCTGCGCCGGGAGAATCGGCCGCGCAGAGTGTCGGTGCGGTTGAGGCGGCGGCCGAGCCGACCGCTGATCGATCGGCGGAAGGTTGATCGTGAGCCGCTTGCCTGGAGATGAACCCATGCCCACGGATACGGGGTTGTGAAGGGGTCGAGGGAGAATGACTTCGTTTATCAGGCGGTTTATCGATACCTGACGCTGCTGATAAATGAGGCGGGGAACGGTGGGGCGGTGCGCCTGCCCTCACTCCGGCAATTGTCTGACCGGCTCAATGTGTCGATCTCGACCGTCCAGTACGCCTACTCGCTGCTGGAAAAGGAAGGCCGCGTCTATTCAATTGCCAAGTCCGGGTACTACGCGCAAGCGCTGCACATGATGGATTCGCCGGATAGCGGCAGTGATTTGCTGGAAACCGTTTACGTCAATGCCAGGCGCCCGGGCATGTGCGTGCTGAGCGCCGATGAGCCAGCCTCGCTACAGCCACTGGACAGCCCGTTATTGATGTTGGAGCGGGAATTGCTGCGTCAGTACCCGCGTCAGCCACATGCGTTGGTGCAACCTTGTGGAGAGCTGGAGTTGCGCACGGTGCTGGCCGCCCGCTACACCTCATCCACGGCCAATTACTGGCGTGCGGATGACGTCTATATCGGCGCCGACCTGCGCGGTGTATTGGAAATTCTGATTTCCGTGCTTGAGTTGCGTCGGGCGACCGTGGTCGTCGAATCGCCCTGTGACTGGGTGATCCTGCGTCTGCTGGAGGCCGCCGAAGTACGGGTCATCGAGTTGCCGTTGCTCCCCGGTGGCATGATTGATCTTCAGCGGCTGGAGTCGGTGCTCAAGAGCGAGACGGTGCGTTTGATGCTTTTGTCGTCAGTGTTGAGCATGCCCCGGGGCAGTCTTCTACCGCTGAGCAATCAGCAGGCAGTCGCGCATTTGCTTGGCCGTCATGGTACCTGGGTGCTGGAAAACGATTGTTACAGCGAACTCCATGAAGGCAATGACGCGCAACGGATGCGCGACTGGCTGGACCCCGATCGTTTAGTGGTGTTTTCCACGTTCGAAAAGTTCGTCGGGGCCGAGGCGCCTTTCGGTTATGTGCTGTCGCGTCATTGGCGCAGTGAGTTGCAGCGGCATTTCCTGTTGCGCGCGTTTCGGTTGTCGCCGATTCGCCAGAAAGCCATTGCCAGGTTGTTGGGGGGAGGCCGACTGGATCAGCATTTATTGGTATTGCGGCGAATGCTCAAGGAGCGTCGTACGCAATTGATCGAATTGTTGCGCGAACGTCTTGGCGATGCGATGCAGGTTGTCGAGCCCGAGGGTGGCGCGACCGTGTGGGTACATTCTCTGCGACCAGTGAACATGGCGCAGGTCTTCCAGCGATTGCTCAGGCAGCAGATCGTTATTGCACCTGGCGAGCTATTCAGCCTGCAAAGCCTGCATGCGCATCATCTGCGGTTGAGCCCGCTGAGCCATGGTGACCATGACCTGGCCAGTGTGGTCGGGCTAATCGGTGACGCCTTGCGCCTTGCACCTGCTGACTAACGTTAAAAAACATCGGGAGAGTCCCGGATAGATCCCATCGCACTGCGGTCAAACTGCCAGTAAACTGCGCTCTATTCCTGAACCACTCTATTTCAGAGGTTTTGCATGACACTCAGTCCTTTTGCGGGCAAACCGGCACCGGCAGAATTGTTGGTCGATATCCCGCGACTGGTGACGGCTTACTACACTGGACAGCCCGACGCCTCGATTTCCACTCAGCGTGTGGCGTTCGGTACGTCCGGGCACCGGGGCAGCTCGTTCGACTTGAGTTTCAACGAGTGGCACGTTCTGGCCATCAGCCAGGCGATCTGTCTGTACCGCGAAGCCCAAGGGATCACCGGGCCGCTGTTTGTCGGCATCGACACCCACGCACTGTCGACTCCGGCCGGCGCCAGCGCGCTGGAAGTCCTGGCCGCCAACGGTGTGACCGTGATGATTGCCGAAGGTGATGAGTACACGCCGACACCCGCCATTTCCCACGCCATTCTGTGCTACAACCGTGGCCGTACTTCGGGTCTGGCTGACGGCATCGTCATCACGCCGTCGCACAACCCGCCACAAAGCGGTGGGTACAAGTACAACCCAACCAACGGCGGGCCGGCCGATACCCACATTACCAAGTGGATCGAAGCCAAAGCCAATGAATTGCTGGCCAACAAGCTGGCTGGTGTGAAGCGCATCAGCTACGAACAAGCGCTCAAGGCCAGCACCACGCATCGCCACGATTACCTGAACACCTACGTCGCCGACCTGATCAACGTGATCGACTTCGACGCCATCCGTGACGCCAAGCTGCGTCTGGGCGTTGATCCGCTGGGTGGAGCAGGGGTGCGCTACTGGTCGGCGATTGCCGAGCATTACCGCCTCGATCTGCAAGTGGTGAACAAGGAAGTCGACGCGACGTTCCGTTTCATGACCGTCGACTGGGATGGCCAGATTCGCATGGACCCGTCGTCCAGCCACGCGATGCAAGGCCTGATCGGTCTCAAAGAACGTTTCGACGTGGCCTTCGCTTGCGACCCGGATCACGACCGCCACGGTATCGTCACGCCGTCCGGTGGACTGCTTGCGCCGAACAACTATCTGGCCGTATCGATCGATTACCTGTTCCAGAACCGCCCGCAGTGGCGTGCGGATGCCGGCGTGGGTAAAACCGTGGTCAGCAGCGGTCTGATCGATCGCGTGGCCAAGCGCTTGGGGCGTCGTCTGTACGAAGTTCCGGTCGGTTTCAAATGGTTCGCCGACGGCCTGTTCGATGGCTCACTCGGCTTCGGTGGCGAAGAGAGCGCGGGCGCATCGTTCCTGCGCAAGGACGGTGGCGTGTGGAGCACCGACAAGGACGGTCTGATCCCTGCGTTGCTCGCCGCTGAAATGACCGCACGCACCGGTCGCGATCCGAGCCAGGCCTACAAGGCATTGACCGATGAGCTGGGCGAGCCGTTCTCGGTACGTGTCGACGCCAAGGCCAATCCGGAGCAGAAAGCGTTGCTGAGCAAGTTGTCGCCTGCACAGGTCACTTCGACCGAACTGGCTGGCGAGAAGATCCAGAGCATTCTCAGCCATGCACCGGGCAACGATCAGGCGATTGGCGGTCTGAAAGTGATGACGGAAAACGGCTGGTTCGCCGCGCGTCCGTCGGGCACTGAAGACATCTACAAGATCTACGCCGAAAGCTTCATCGGTGACGACCACCTCAAGCAACTGGTCGTCGAAGCGCAGGCGCTGGTGGATGGCGCAATCGCCGGCTGATGATGTTGGCGAGCGCATGAAAAAAGGGGCAACCGTGATGGTTGCCCCTTTTTTTGTCTGCCATTCAAGCCATCAGGCCAGATCCACCAAGACGATTTCGCTGTCCTCAAGGGCCGTAACGCTCAGCACTCGCTCCTGCGCTACCGCCACGCCGTCTCGAGCTTGTGCGCGCAGGCCGTTGACTTCAATCAGGCCAGTGGCCGGCACCAGATAGGCGCGACGGCCTTCATCCAGATGATATTCGGCAGTTTCGCCCGCCTTGAGGTTGGCTGCGACCAATCGCGCATCAGCGCGAATCCGCAGGCTCTGGTCGTCGCCGTCCTTGCCGCTGGCCAAGGTGACAAAACCTTCGCGCTGGCCTTTCGGGAACGGTTTGGCCCCCCAGGAGGGCGGTGCGCCGGTTTCCGTTGGCAGGATCCAGATCTGGAAGATCTTGGTGTCCTTGGCTTCCAGGTTGTATTCGCTGTGAGCAATGCCGGTACCCGCGCTCATCACCTGCACGTCGCCAGCTTCGGTGCGGCCCTTGTTGCCCAGGTTGTCCTGGTGAGTGATCGCACCTTCACGGACATACGTGATGATTTCCATGTCGCGATGCGGATGCTGGGGAAAGCCAGTGCCGGCTGCGATCACGTCATCGTTCCACACCCGCAGGTTGCCCCAGCTCATGCGCTGCGGGTCGTAGTACTCGGCGAACGAAAAGTGGTGATGGGCATCCAGCCAGCCGTGATGGGCGCCGCCCAGCGAGCTGAAGGGTCTGAGTTCAAGCATGATCGTCTCCTCAAAAGGTTCGACGCGAGGTGTGAAGGGCGCACCCGACGCGAGACCGGTGGTTTATGACGGCCATCATCTATCAGTCAATAATCGATAAAAAGCGTAAAAAGTGCGGCGTTATAATCGAAGTACTCGATAGGAAATTAGCTGTGAAGCATCTCATCCCACCTTCAGTTCATCGCCTAAACCAATGACCTGAAAGCATTTCGCTAGAACTGAGCGGCAAATACAGACACCATAGCCGCAACAGCCTCACACACTGGAGCCCGTCAGCGTGGCGCAACACACCCCCGATCTTCCTCCCGAACTTCGCCCCTTGGCCGAGATGCCATGGTTCAAACGCCTGGCTGCACGCTTCTTCGGCCACGGTTTGACCCGACTGCGCGCGCAGCACCGTGCGTCGTGGTTGCACGGTCAGGCCGATGGTTTCCGCAGTGGCCACACCGCTGGCGTCGAATATGGCTTTAAGCAAGGCAAGCTTGAGGGGCTGGAAGAGGGCCGGCAGGTGCTGCTGATCCGTGACAGCCGCAACACCGAGCATCGCCCGCCCAGCGTCGACAATCATCTGTTCGATGATTGGCGCCTGCCGTTGACGGCCGAGTTGAAAAAACGCATGAAGGCCGATGTTGCCCGTTTGTTGCCTGAGCATGCTCAGCCAAGTACCGCGCAATGGAAGATGATTTTCAGCGAAACCCCGTCAACCTCGGTGGTTGCCGGCGCGGGCGCGGGTAAGTCCACCACGCTGGTTCTGCGTATTCTGTTGCTCAACCACTATCTGGGTTTTGAGCTGGATTCGATGACCGTAGTGACCTTCACCCGCGAGTCGCGCAAGGATTTCATCAACAAACTGATCGAGCTGTTCGCGCTCTGGGGGCACGCGCTGAACCTGCGCCAGGCACGCGAACTGGTGCGCACCTTCCACTCGCGCATCCTGCCGATGGTGCGCAGCTTGCCGGGTTTCGAGCGCTTGCAGGCCTTTGAAAACCTCAGTCATCGAGTTCAGGGTGCTGAGGAGGAGGTCGACAGTAATCCGTTCGACCTGCGCATCAACGATGCGCAACGTCAGCAACTCAACGCCTGCTATCACCGCTTGTTCAACGAGGACGAGCGTTTTCGACATTTGATTCAGCCACTGTCCCGCGCCGGTTTGCAGCTCAAGGAGCTGGAGCGTGATCACCCGGATGTGCAGAAGCGCGTCGCGGTAACGGAGCTGGCATCGCGGCGCGACGAAGAGCTGTGCGACGCCATCGAAGATCTGTGGTTCCGTGCGGGTGCCTGGCCGATCAAGGGCATTGAGCCGAATCGGCAGAGTTTCGATATCAACGGCGCGAAATTTAATTGTCATGGTTATATTCCGAGCCTGGATGCGTGGGTGGTGCTCGGTTTCGATCCGCGGGAAAACCCGCAGGTCAGTCGGCCAAACGCCAAGCTCAGCGTGCGCGCAGAGTGGGCAGTCAAGCGCACCCTGTTTCAAGCTTTCTGTCGTAAGCCTTTGATCTGGCTTGATAGTTATGAATCATCAAAACGTGTTCTGGCTGCATTGGCAGGCGATGCCAGTGCCGGGCCGGGCTTCGATTACAAGGTCAAGGGTGAGCTGGCTTCCGCGCCATTGCTCGACTGTTTTGTGGCGGCGGCAGGCTTCATCGAGAACCTTGGCCTGGATGTGCCTGACGCCGTCGGTCGCATGAGTTTTGCCAAGGACGACCCGGATCGTTTCTTCTTTGAGGCCTTGAGTCTGTTCTGGCGCGCCTTTGAAGATCATTTGCTCGATCAGAAACCGCCGATCATGACCTACAACCGCATGTTCGCGCTGTTCAGCGAACATTCACCGGAGAACCTCAAGCTGTTGAGCGACGAGTTACTCAGGCCGTTGTCGCACTTGATGATCGACGAATTTCAGGACGTTTCACCACAGATCGTCTCGTGGACTCGCGCAAGTCTGACGGAAATCCGCAGTCGTGGCCCGGCCATGCACGTCGGGCGGGGCGCGCAGCGTTCGTCGTTGCTGTGCGTCGGTGATGACTGGCAGTCGATTTACGGTTGGCGCGGCAGTTCGCCGAGTTATTTCATGGCGTTCGACAAGGAGTTCCCGTCGCCGAGCACTACGCGGGTAATGCTCAGTGATAACTACCGCAGTCACCAGCACATCATTGATGCCGCTGAACATATCGTTCGCGCGGCGCCGGCGATTCCGGGCAAAAAAGCCAAGGCCAGCGGCGCACCCAAGCCGTTGCAACCGGTCAACGTGCTGGAACGCGACGATCAGGCCTTGGGCCAGCGCCTTGCCGAACATTATCGTCAAGGTCATTCGATCTTGATGCTTTATCGAAAAAGCAGCGATAAGTTATTGATTGAAGAGCATATTCAGTCTGTAGTTAATGTTGATTCGAGCTTGCCGTACGAAGCGCGACGCCTGAAGCAACTGACCTACCACAGCGCCAAAGGCTTGCAGGCTGACGCGGTGTTTCTGCTCGGCGATTGCCAGCATCTGACCAGTTCGCCCTACAAGAATCAGGTCTATCGCATGGCGGGCCTGGGCAAGTCGGGCGACAGCGAGCCCTACGACACGGCGCAAAAAGACGAAATCCTGCGCCTGGCGTATGTCGGCATCACGCGGGCGGTCAGCCATTGCTACTGGTATGTCGAACCGCAGGAAGCGCAAGCGGTGAACATGCCCCGGGCGTCCGACCGGGTGGCCAAGGGCAAGCCGTTCTTCATTGATCACCGCACCGCCAAGCAAACCGCGTGAGCACAAAAAAAGCCCGCATCGCTGCGGGCTTTTAGTTTTAAATCATAAGCTTACGCGTAACTCCTGAGAGACTCCGGAGGAACGAACGCTTCCAGTTCGTCCTCCACAGCCTCGATGATTCGCTCGACATCCGCTGCATTCATCACCGTCGCGCACGGGATCCCGGCGATAGCGATCATGGTTTCGCCGCTGGCACGATCGAACAGTCGGGCGATCATACTGCCCGGTGCGTCCATCGTTGCCTCGAAACCCATCGGATGGAAATGCCAGCGCATCAACTGGCATGCGTTGGGAAACGTGACTTTGCTTGACCCTTTATTCATATGTTGCCCGCCTTCTTCATCGAGCGCTTCCGTTTGCTCATGTTAGGTGGGAAGAGCCTTCATTGGCTCAACCGGTGACTGACATTAAAAGTAGCATCCGCATGTGAAATTCCTGTGAGATTTTTCAGTTCATTTTGCGATTGCTTCGCATTTTTTGATGTAAGTCACGGCCTACGCAATCATCGCCAAAACGCCATTACGGATTAGTCATTGAAGCCTGTGGCGAACTTGGGCAAGCTCGGTTTTTTTGCGCCGAGCCTTTTATGCACGCCGACGACGACGGCCCTGAACAGACCCAAGCCACGGCTGCAACGGTCATGCGCTATCACCTGAGCTGGAAACACCGCGACCTCGACAGCGTCATGGCGCTGTATCATCCGGACATTCAGTACAACGATTTCTTCCAGAACCGCGTGCTCGGCCTCAACGAGTTACGCGAGTACGTGCGCGTCAGCATGCCGCGAGAATCCGACGAACTGCTTGAGCATTGCGACCGTATTCGCGTCGACGGCAACACCGCTTTCATTCAATACGAAGTGACCTTGCGCGGCGGCGACGGCCTGGTGTCGTTTCGCTCCAGCGAGGCGCTCACGGTCAGGGACGGGCTGATCTGGCGCGTCAACGAATACGCTTCGCTGGTGCGCACGCAAACGGCGGGCAAGGCCTCGTCAAGTCAGCGCCCGGCAGTCAGTCGCCTGGGCTTGTCGCCGCGTCAGTTGAGTTTTATGGCCGAAGACCTGCAGCAGTATTTCGAAAAGCAACAGCCGTATCTTGATCCCGAACTCGATTTGCAGCGGGTGGCGAAGGAGTGCGGGTACAGCCGCAATCAGATTTCCTATCTGCTCAACCAGGTGCTTGGGCAAAGCTTCTATCGCTACGTCAATCAGGCGCGCCTGCAACATCTGCTGCGCTCGCTCGATAACGCCACGCCGCCGGTGCGCATCGATGAACTGGCTTTCGCTGCGGGTTTCAATTCGTTATCGGCGTTCTACAGCTGTTTCCGCCAGCACACCGGCCAGTCGCCGAAGGCTTACGCCAAACAAATTTCTTTGCGGGCACGCGCGCAAGACATCCACTGAGCACAGCCACTAGGATCGACGCCATCGAAGGTTTTCAGTGGCGGAGTCTTGCATGCCGGCGTGGCGCACTATCAGTTTGTGGATGGACCAACTCGATGAGCCGCTGACCGCGCGGCCCGAGCTTGAGCGAGATCTGGACGTCGACGTGGCGATCATCGGCGCCGGTTACACCGGGCTGTGGACCGCGTACTACCTGAAGAAGCTTGCGCCGGGGCTCGACATCGCGATTGTCGAAGCACAGACCGCCGGTTTCGGCGCTTCCGGTCGCAATGGCGGCTGGTTGATGGGCAACCTGCTTGGCGAGGATCGTCTGCTGGCCGGGTTGTCGCCAGAGCAGCGCCGCGCGTCGTTCGATCTCCTACACAGCATTCCCGATGAAGTCGAGATCGTCCTCGAACGCGAAGGTATCAACTGCGATTACCGCAAGGGCGGCGTGCTGTACTGCGCCGCGCGTTATCCGGAACAAGAAGCCTCTCTGCGCGAGTACTTGGGCAAACTGCACGCCCAAGGCCTGACCGATGACGATTATCGTTGGCTCAGCCCCGAGCAACTGGCGCAGCAGATCCGCGTCGCCAAGCCTTATGGCGGGATTTACGCGCCGCACGTGGCGACCATCCACCCGGCGAAACTGGTGCGCGGCCTGGCGCGCACCGTGCAGAACATGGGCGTGAAGATCTACGAAAACAGTCCGGTCACTCACTGGCAGTCTGGCAGCTTGCGCACCGCCAAGGCCAGTGTGCGCAGCCGCTGGATCGTGCCGGCCGTCGAAGGGTATTCAGTGACCTTGCCACCACTGGGCCGCTATCAATTGCCGGTGCAGAGCCTGATTGTCGCCACCGAGCCGTTGTCTGCCGCGACCTGGGATGAAATCGGCCTCAGCCGTGGTCAGGCGTTCAGCGAATTCAGTCGTCAGGTCACTTATGGCCAGCGCAGCGCCGACAATCGGCTGATCTTCGGCGCCCGTGGCGGTTACCAGTTCGCTGGCAAGCTGCGCCATAACTTTGATCTGACTCGTGATGAAGTCGAGTTGCGCCGTTATCTGTTCGGCGAACTGTTCCCGCAACTGAAAAACGTGCAGATCACCCACGCCTGGGGCGGCAACCTCGGGATGTCCCGGCACTTCAAACCGCACATGCTTTGCGATCGTGCCAACGGCATCGCGTTGTCCGGCGGATATGGCGGGGAGGGCGTCGGCGCGAGCAATCTCGGCGGCCGCACCCTGGCGGACTTGATTCTTGAGCGCGACACCGAACTGGTTCGCCAGCCGTGGGTGCTGCCGGACGGCGGCATTCATGCGCTGCGCGCGTGGGAGCCGGAGCCATGCCGCTGGTTGGGCTACAACGCGATCATCAAAAGTTTCGTCCACGAAGACCAGACCCTGGCCAACCCGGCGACCGCGCCATGGCGGCGCAAACTCGCCAGCCAGGTGGCGGGTTTCATGGAAGGCTTCATGCATTGAACGTCGATTTACTTCAAGAAAGCCCAAAAGACAGGTCAGACCATGAGCATTACCCAGTTTAAAAACACCGCAACCCTGCAACTGGATGAGTCCAACCCGGTGGCCGTGCCCCTCGGCGAGCCGGTGGCGATTGCTTCGACCACCAGCGTCGAGCGCGATGACGGCGTCGAAACCGGCGTCTGGGAATGCACGCCCGGGCGCTGGCGTCGGCAGATCACCGCGCAGGAGTTCTGCCATTTCATTTCCGGGCGCTGCACGTTCACCCCCGACGGTGGCGGCGAAACCCTGCACATACAAGGTGGCGACGCACTGATGTTGCCGGCCAACACGCTCGGTATCTGGGATATCCAGGAAACCGTGCRCAAGAGCTACGTGCTGATTTTCTGATTGTTTGATCCTTTGATTGCCTGCCAACAAAAAAGAAAACCCACACAGGAATCGATCCATGATCCGCAAGACCCTCGCTCTGGCACCGCTGATGCTCGCCGTTTCCCTTGCTCAGGCAGCGGAAACGGTCAAGGTTTACAACTGGTCCGACTACATCGCGCCGGACACCACCAAGAACTTCGAAAAAGAGACGGGCGTGGGGGTCACCTATGACGTCTACGACAGCAACGAAACCCTCGACGGCAAGTTGATGACCGGCAAATCCGGTTACGACGTGGTGTTTCCGTCCAACCACTTCATGGCCCGGCAGATTCAGGGCGGGGCGCTGAAGAAGCTCGACAAGAGCCAGTTGCCGAACTGGAAAAACCTCAATCCGGTGCTGCTCAAAGCGCTGCAGACCAACGACCCGAACAACGAACACGGCTTCCCTTATCTGTGGGGCAGCACTGGCATCGGCTACAACATCGCCAAGGTTAAAGCGGTGCTGGGTGACGATGCGCCCGTGGATTCCTGGGACCTGATCTTCAAGCCCGAGTACATGGAAAAACTGCAGAAGTGCGGTGTGGCGATCCTCGACAACGGCCCGGAATTACTGCCGGCGGCGCTCAACTACCTGGGCCTGCCACACCACAGCAAAAATCCCGAGGACTATAAAAAAGCCGAAGCGCTACTGATGAAAGTCCGGCCATACGTCAGCTACTTCCACTCCTCGAAATACACCAGCGACCTGGCCAACGGCGATATCTGCGTGGCGGTCGGTTTCTCTGGCGACATCCTGCAGGCCGAGAACCGCGCCAAGGAAGCCAAGAATGGTGTCGACATCGGCTACAACATTCCCAAGGAAGGCGCAGCCATCTGGTTCGACATGGTCGCCATGCCGGCCGATGCGCCGGACGAGAAGGCCGGTTACGCCTTCATGAACTACCTGCTGCGCCCGGATGTGATGGCTGGCATCAGCAACTACGTGCATTACGCCAATGGTAACGAGCAGGCGGACAGCCTGATCGACCCGGCGATCAAGAACGACACCAAGGTTTACCCGAGCCCGGAGATGATGGGCAAACTGTTTGCGCTGGAGGCGATGCCGTTGAACATTGACCGGATCCGCACGCGGGTGTGGAACAAGATCCGGACGGGTAGCTAATCACCCAGGCATACATAAATCCCTGTGGGAGCGAGCCTGCTCCGGGCGGCGTTCCGACGAAGGCGATCTGTCATTCAACATCAATGTTGTCTG